>JAHZNX010000338.1 GCA_020028375.1 Betaproteobacteria bacterium
CCGGGCGCGCGGCTACTACCGGGAGTACACGGTGCGTACGCCCGACGCGAAGGATCGCGGCGCGCGGCGCATCGTTGCCGGCCGCGGCGGCGAGCTCTACTACACGGACGACCACTACGGCAGCTTCCGGCGCATCAAGGAGCCATGATGAAATACGACAGGCTGATCCGCTCCGCGCGCGCCGGCGTCTACGCGGCCCCGCGTCTCGCGGGACCGCTGCGGGCGGCGGCGAAGCGCGCCGGCATCGCCTGGCTCGAACTCGATCTCGCCGGCGTGGCGGATCGCGAGGCGTTCCTGCAGCGCTTCGCCGAAGCATTCTCGTTGCCGGCCTATTTCGGGCGCAACTGGGATGCCCTGCACGAATGCCTGGTTGACAGCGCCGGGCGCGGAACGCCGGGTGCGATCGTGCATTGGCGGCGCGGTACGGAGCTCGCGCGCCGCGCGCCGGACGCGGTGAGGACCGCCTTCAGGGTCCTGGAGGGTGCGGCCGCCTACTGGAGCGGCAGCGGACGGGTCTTTCTCGTGGTGGTGGACCGCGACAGCGCGCGCGGCTTCCCGCTACGCCCGCTGCGTTGATGGCTTACAAGATCCCGATCTCCGTGCTGGTGGTGGTGTATACGCCGGAGCTCGACGTGCTGCTGCTCGAGCGTGCCGACCGGCCGGGCTTCTGGCAGTCGGTGACGGGCAGCCAGGACGAGGGCGAGACACTCAATGAGACCGCCGTGCGCGAGCTGCGCGAGGAGACCGGGCTCGACGCGGCGCGCTACGAGCTGACCGACTGGCGCAGGCAGAATCGCTACGAGATCTACCGGCGCTGGCGCAGCCGCTACGCGCCCGGGGTCACCCACAACGTCGAGCATGTGTTTGGGCTGCGGGTGCCGCAACCGCTGGAGATCGCGTTGCAGCCGAAAGAGCACTTGCGCCACGAATGGCTGCCGTGGCGCGCTGCGGCTGAGAGGGTTTTTTCCTGGAGCAACGCCGAGGCCATACGCGGGTTGCCGGAGCGCGCGCGGCAGGCCGGTCCAAAACCCTGACCAGAATACGGACTCTGCAGAAATCCGCCGCACCAAAGGGGCGTTTTTCTGTCATATCATTACCGGTTGGTTGACCCCCCGGAAGGGGGCACGAAGGCTATGGAAGCTACGACCATCGCATTTGACCGTTACCAGCCGCTTGCCGACGAGGCGTGCGACGCGCGCATTCGCGCCGCGCGCGCGGCGCTTGGCGAGCGCGCGGTAATCCTCGGCCACCACTACCAGCGCCCCGAGGTCTACAAGCATGCCGACTTGACCGGCGACTCGCTCCAGCTCTCCAAGCTGGCGGCAAAGACCGAATCGCAATACATCGTGTTCTGCGGCGTGCACTTCATGGCGGAAGTGGCGGACATCCTGTCCAAGCCCGGGCAGGTCACCGTCCTTCCCGACCTCGGCGCCGGCTGCTCGATGGCGGACATGGCAAACCTCGCCAAGGTCGAGCGCGCGTGGCGCGACCTCTCCACGGTGCTCGACCCCGACCAGCACGTCACGCCGGTCACCTACATCAACTCCGCGGCGGACCTGAAGGCGTTCTGCGGCGAGCACGGCGGCATCGTCTGCACGTCCTCCAACGCGCGCGAGATCCTGGCGTGGTCGTTCAAGCAGCGCGACAAGGTGTTGTTCTTCCCCGACCAGCACCTCGGCCGCTGGACCGGTTACCTGATGGACATCCCGCTCGCCGAGATGCTGGTGTGGGACCCGGACGAGGAGCTGGGAGGGCTCACGCCGCAGCAGATCAAGATGGCGAAGATCCTGCTGTGGAAGGGGCATTGCTCGGTGCACCAGATGTTCCAGCCGCAGCACATCCTGCGCTGGCGCGAGCGGAACCCCTCCGGCATGGTCATCTCGCACCCCGAATGCCGGTTCGACGTGTGCAAGCTCTCCGACTACGTCGGCTCCACCGATTTCATCATCCGGACCATCGCCGCGAGTCCTCCGGGCACGCGCTGGCTGGTCGGCACCGAGCTGAACCTGGTCAATCGCATCGCTGAACAGTTCAAGTCCCAAGGCAAGCTGGTGCAGTTCATGGCGACGACCGTGTGCATGTGCTCCACCATGGCGCGCATCGATCCGCAGCATTTCGCGTGGGCCCTGGAGAACCTGGTTGCGGGCAAGGTCGTCAACCAGATCACGGTTCCGCGGCACGAGGCTGCGCTTGCACGCGTCGCCCTCGATCGCATGCTCGCGGTTTCCTAGCCCTCCCATCGGTCAATTCCGGGTGCTACGCTACGGGCTTCGATGCCCGATGCGCGCCCATTCCTGCTGCTCGCGCTGCTCGTGCCCGCCCAGGCGGCGGAGATTACGATCGACGCGACGCGCAGCGGCGAAACGTTCCGGGTGGAAGCCAGCGCCGAATTCGAGGGCAGCCTCACCCGCGCCTGGAAGGTCCTGACCGATTACGGCCGATTTGCCGAGTTCGTACCCGATCTGCAGGTGAGTCGCGTCCTTTCCCGGGAGCGCAACAGCGTGCTGGTGGAGCAGAAGGGCGAGGCGCGGCTGCTCTTCTGGAGCTATCCCATGGACGTGCGGCTCGCCGTCACCGAATACCCCTACGAGCGGGTCGAATCGCGATCGGTCTCCGGCAACTTCCGGGAAATGCAGAGTGCCTACACGCTGGAGACTCGCAGCGGGCAGGTCCACCTGCGCTACTCGGGGCGCATGGTTCCCGAT
>JAHZNX010000339.1 GCA_020028375.1 Betaproteobacteria bacterium
CTCGGAAGCGGTGCACAACCATCCCGAGCGGGTGCGTCAATATTTGGGGTCGGTGGTGCCGACCGGCGACAACTATTATGCAGCGCTCAATTCCGCGGTCTTCACCGACGGCTCGTTCTGCTTCATCCCGAAGGGCGTGAAGTGCCCGATGGATCTCTCGACCTACTTCCGCATCAACACCGAATCCTCCGGGCAGTTCGAGCGCACGCTCATCATCGCCGAGGAAGGCGCCTCGGTTTCCTACCTCGAGGGCTGCACGGCGCCCAAGTTCGACACCAACCAGTTGCACGCGGCGGTGGTGGAGCTCGTCGCGCTCGACGACGCCGAGATCAAGTACTCGACGGTGCAGAACTGGTACGCGGGAGACGAGAACGGCGTCGGCGGCATCTACAACTTCGTCACCAAGCGCGGCCTGTGCAAGGGCAGGAATTCAAAAATCTCCTGGACCCAGGTCGAGACCGGCTCCGCCATCACCTGGAAGTACCCGTCCTGCGTGCTGCTCGGCGACAACTCGATCGGCGAGTTCTATTCGGTGGCGCTGACCAACCACCACCAGCAGGCCGACACCGGCACCAAGATGATCCATATCGGCCGCAATACCCGCAGCCGCATCATCAGCAAGGGCATCTCGGCGGGGCAGTCGAACAACAGCTACCGCGGATTGGTGAAGATCGGGCCGCGGGCCGAGAACGCGCGCAACTACTCGCAGTGCGACTCGATGCTGATCGGCTCCAAGAGCGGCGCCAATACCTTCCCCTACATCCAGGTGCAGAACAACAGCGCCACGGTCGAGCACGAGGCCACGACCTCACGGATCGGCGAGGACCAGCTGTTCTATTTCACGAGCCGCGGCATCGGGGCGGAGGAAGCGGTCTCGATGATCATCAACGGCTTCTGCCGCGATGTGTTCCAGCAGCTGCCGATGGAGTTCGCGGTGGAAGCGACCAAGCTCCTGGGCCTGAAGCTCGAAGGAAGCGTCGGATGATCCGCGCCGGCGCCAAGGTCCTGCTCGAGGTGAAAGGCCTGCGCGCGAAGGTCGCGGGGGTCGAGATCCTCAAGGGCATAGACCTCACCGTGCGCGCGGGAGAGGTGCATGCCGTAATGGGCCCCAACGGTTCGGGCAAGAGCACTTTCGCCAAGGCGCTCGCGGGCCACCCCGCCTACGAGGTGAGCGGGGGCACCGCCGCCTACGACGGCAGTGATCTCTTTGCGCTGGCGCCGGAACAACGCGCGCGCGCGGGTCTGTTCCTCGGCTTCCAGTACCCGGTCGAGATTCCCGGTGTCTCGAACAGCGCCTTCCTGCGGCTCGCCTACAACACGGTGCAGGCGGTGCGCGGAAAAGACGAGCTCGATCCCCTGGAATTCGACGACTACTTGCGCGGGAAGATGAAGCTGCTCGACATCGATTCGAGCTTTCTCGATCGCGCGGTGAACGACGGCTTCTCCGGCGGCGAGAAGAAACGGAACGAGATCCTGCAGATGGCGCTGCTCGAGCCGCGGCTCGCGATCCTCGACGAGACCGACTCCGGCCTCGACATCGACGCGCTGCGCGTGGTGGCGAACGGCGTCAATCGCCTCATCAAGCCCGATAACGCGGTGGTGCTCGTCACGCACTACCAGCGCATGTTGAACTACATCGTGCCCGACTACGTCCACGTCATGGAGGGCGGGCGCATCGTCAAGACCGGCGGCAAGGCCCTCGCCGAGGAGCTCGAGGCGCGCGGCTACGACTGGGTCAAAGTAGCCGCCTAACGCAGATGAATACCGTTGTTCATCCCTATATCGAAGCGTTGCTGAAGGGTTATGAAACGCCACACGGTGGTGTTTCATGGCTCAATGAGCGGCGCGCGCAGGCGCTCGAGCGCGCCAATGCATTGACGGTGCCCACCACGCGCGACGAGGAGTGGCGCTTCACCGACATCTCGCCGCTCACCAAGGTCCATTTCCGGCCAGTCGCCTCAGCGCCGAGGCTCGCGATGGCGGACATCGCACCCTTGATCGCGCCCGAGGCGACCGCCCATCTCGTGTTCGTGGACGGTATCTTCGCTCCCGGGCTGTCGGCCAACGCCGGGTTGCCGTACGGGGTCGTCGTCGCCAACCTCGCCACGGCGCTCGCGACGCATGCAGCGGTGATCGAGCCGCACCTCGCACGCCATGCGGGATTCGATCAGGAAGTATTCGCTGCCTTGAACACGTGCTACCTGCGCGACGGCGCCTTCATCTGGGTTGCCCGCAATCAGAAATGCCCGACGCCGGTGCAGCTACTCTACGTTTCGACCCAGAAGGAGGCGGCGGCCTACCCGCGCTGCCTGGTGGTCGCGGAGTCCGGCTCGACGTGCACGCTGATCGAGGATTTCGTGAGCCTGGGCGATGCGGTCTATTTCAACGACGCGGTGAGCGAGGTCGTGGTGGGCGAAGGCGCGCGCGTGCAGCACGTGAAGCTCCAGCGCGAGGCGAATTCGGCGTTTCACTTCGCCACCTGCGCCGTGGCGGTGGCGAAGGACGCTCACTACGCCTCGCACGCAATCACGCTCGGGGCGCGCATCTCGCGCCACAACCTCCATGTCGAGCAGCAAGGGGAGGGAGCGGAGGTGCGCATGGATGGTCTGGCGCTGGTTTCCGGCCGCCAGCTTGCGGACACCCACACCCTGATGGACCACGCGCGGCCCAACGGCCGCAGCAAGCAGCTGCACAAGTGCATCGT
>JAHZNX010000102.1 GCA_020028375.1 Betaproteobacteria bacterium
GACGCCTACCGGCAGAAGGCGAAGGCGAAGCCTCTCAACAGCTACCAGTTGTTCGATTTCGCCCTGAACGGCGTGGCGGCGTGAGCGGGGGGACGCCGAGCGTGGCGCGCAGCGCGAAAGCCGTCGTCTACGAAGCGCCGAAGCAGCCTTTCATCGTGCGCGAGTACCCGCTGCGGGAGACGCGCTCCCGCGAGGTGCTGGTGAAAATCAGCATGTCGACCATCTGCCGTTCGGACATCCATTCGTACGAGGGCAACCGGCCGAATCCCTGCCCCGGGCTGCTCGGGCACGAGATCATCGGCGTCGTCGAGGAGCTCGGGCCAGGCATCGAGCGCGACATGCGCGGCGACCCGATCGCGGTCGGGGATCGCGTGACGTGGAGCGAGTATTTCATTCCCGGCGCCAATTACTACAGCGAAGCACTCGATCTGCCGCAGAAGTCGCCCGGCGTCGACAAGTACGGCCACATGGCGGTGACGGTCGATCCCCATTTCCACGGCGGGTTTGCCGAATACTGCTACATCCTGCCGGAGTCGTGGATCCTCAAGCTCGATCCGGGCCTCAGCGACGAGGAAGCGACTCCGATCAACTGCGGGGTGGCGACCATGATCTCGGTCACCGAGGCGGCTGGCATCGGCATGGGACACACGGTCGTGGTGCAGGGGCTAGGTCTGCTCGGGCTCTACGGCGCGGCGATTGCGAAGGCGCGCGGCGCGCGGCTGGTGGTGGGGCTCGACATCGTTCCCGCGCGGCGTGCGTTGAGCGCAAAGTTCGGCGTCGATGTCGCGCTCGATCCGTCGGTGTCCGGCGAAGCGGAACTGGTGAAAGAGATCCGCGGGCTGTGCCGGCCCGACGGGGCGGACGCGGTGATCGAAGTATGCGGCGTTCCCGAAGTGATCCCGCTCGGCCTGAAGCTCCTGCGCGTGGGCGGGCGTTACACGCTGGGCGGCCTCGTCAATCCCAACGCGTTCGTGCGGTTCGACGCGAACCTGCTGCTGCGCGGTCTCATCACGCTGCGCGGCGTGCACAACTACCATCCGCGGCACCTGATCGAAGCCCACGATTTCGTGGTGGCGAACCGGAAACGCTTTCCCTTTCACAGCCTGGTCGACGGGAAATACCGGCTCGACGAGGTCGGCAAGGCGATGCGCGATGCCGCCGAGCGCCGGGTGTTGCGCGCGGCGATCGTGCCGTAGCAGGGGAGGAATGACGTGCAGCGAGACAGCATGCAGCCCGTGGCGGCCACCGGCATCGATGAACCGGACCTCAAGTTTTCGGCGCGCGGCCTCTATATCGGCGGCAAGTGGGAGGCGGCGGCGAACGGCCGCACCTTCGCCACCTTCAATCCTTCGACCGGCAGGAAGCTGGGTGAGGTGCCCTATGGCGGACCGGCCGATGTTGATCGCGCGGTCAAGGCGGCGGCGCGCGGCTTTCAGGAGTGGCGCCGGGTGCCAATCCGCGAGCGCGCTCGCTCGCTCGAGGCGCTTGCCAGGCGCATCCGCGAGCACCGGAACGAACTCGGCATGATGGATGCCGTCGATGGCGGCAGCGCGGTCACCGGCATGCGCGCCGACATGGACTGGACTGCCGACAGCCTCGAGTACTTCGCGGGGCTCGTCACCGAGATCAAGGGTGAAACCAGCTCCCAGGGGCCGCGCCACCTCAATCTCACCCGGCGGCAGCCCTACGGCGTCGTCGCCAAGTTGAATGCCTTCAACCATCCGTTCCGGTTCTGCGCCGAGAAGGCCGCCGCGCCGCTCGCCGCCGGCAATTGCGTGGTCATCAAGGGCTCCGAACAGGCGCCGCTGTCGAGCTTGCGGCTCGGTGAGCTGTGCGAGGGGCTGTTTCCCCCGGGAGTGGTCAACATCATCTCCGGCGACGGCGCGACCGGCGCCGCGCTCGTAGCCCATCCCCTGGTGTCGCGCGTCGGATTCGTGGGCTCGGTTGAAACCGGCCGCGCGGTCGCGCGCACGGCCGCCGAGGGCCTGAAGCGGGTGAGCCTCGAGCTGGGCGGCAAGAATCCGATCATCATTTTTCCGGATGCTGATCCGAAGGCCGCGGCCGCCGCGGCGATCAAGGGCATGAACATGAACCGGCAGGGGCAGTCGTGCAGCTCCACGTCACGCGTGTTCGTGCACGAGTCGCTACACCGGCCGGTGCTGCAGGAAATCGTCCGCCTGGCCGAGGCGCTGCCGGTCGGGTTTCCGTGGATCGAGACGAACGAACTCGGCCCGATCGTCTCGGAGAAGCAGTTCAAGCGCGTGATGGGCTACATCGAGTCGGGCAAGCAAGAGGGCGCCAAGCTCATGACGGGCGGCGGCCGGCCCGCGGCGGCGGAGCTGCAGAACGGTTTCTTCGTCAAGCCGACGGTATTCGACGGCGTTTCGCAGACGATGAAAATTGCGAGCGAAGAAATATTCGGGCCGGTCATGTCGATCCTGACCTGGCGCGATACCGAAGACATGCTCGCCAGCGCAAACTGCCTCGCTTACGGCCTGACGGCCGCGATCGTGACGCAGAACCTCGCGCAGGCGATGGAAACGGCGGAACGCGTCGAGGCGGGATACGTCTGGATCAACGGCACGGGGCGCTACCTCGGCGCGCCCTACGGTGGGTGGAAATCGAGCGGGCTCGGGGTGGAGGAGACGTTCGAGGAGCTGGTGAGCTATACCCAGATCAAGAACATCCACATGAAGTGGTAGCTCGCCTCACGCGACGTAACTTATGGTTCACGGCAGCGTGTTAACCTGAACGGAGGCCCCTGGGATTCTTTCACGGCGGCCGAGACGACAAAACTTATCGTAACTTTCACGGAGGAGGGCGCAATGAAACGCTTTGAACCTGCAAGACGAATCCTGCTGGCGCTGGTGGCCGCGTGGCTCGCGTTGCCGGCCTGGGGGCAGGGCACCGCGAAGCCCGGCGTCATCACGGTGGGCTTCATCCCCGCCGAGGACTCGCGCGCGATGGTGCGGCAGTCGCAGGCGATACTCGACATCGTCGCCAAGCACACCGGCATGAAGGTCGACACCTTCGTCGGCTCGGACTACAACGCCACGATCGAGGCGCTGCGCTCGGGACACGTCGACGTCGCGCTGCTGGGCCCGTTCTCCTACGTGCTCGCGACCACCGTGGCGCCGGTGGAGGCATTCGGGGTGACCGTGATCGCGCGCACCATGCAGCCGAGCTACAAGTCGATCATCATTACGCAGAAAGACAGCAAGATCGAGTCCCTCTCCGACCTCAAGGGCAGGACCTTCGCGTTTGTCGATCCGGGTTCGACCTCCGGCTTCATGGTGCCCTCGGCGGCGATGATCAAGGCCGGCATCACGCCGGAGAAGGACTTCAAGCAGGTGCTCTATTCCGGTGGGCACGATGCCACGATCGTCTCGGTGGGCTCGGGCAAGGTCGATGCCGGCAGCGTCGCCGACCGTATCTACGAGCGCGGCTGCGCCAAGGGGCTCGCCGACTGCAGCAAGCTCAAAATCGTCTGGACGTCGCAGGCGATCCCCAACGACCCGCTGCTCTACCGCAAGAACCTGTCCGAGGACATGAAGAAAAAGATACGCGAGGCGTTCTTCAGCGTGAAGAATCTCGCGTTCGGCGAGATGGGTACGGTGGCGCGGTTCGATCCGGCGACCGACAAGGATTACGATCCGATCCGAGAGATCGCCTCGGCGCTCAAGCTCGATCTCAAGAAAATGAAGTAGGCGCGGACGGGCGAGCGTGGCAGCCCCGGTGGCGCCGGTCGACGGCGTGTTAGCGGCGCTCGCGGCGCGCAAGCGCTGGCGCTTGCACCACATCGCCGGCGCCGCAGCGTTGATCGCGTTCCTGCTGTGGTGCGCGGACGGCGTCAATCTGCGGCCGCGCGAACTGGCGGGCGCGCTGCCACTGATCGGCGAGTATTTCTACCGCATGGCGCCACCGAAGTGGGAATTTTCGGAGGTGCTGTGGAAACCGGCGCTGGAAACGATATACATCGCGCTGTGGGGCAACGTCATTGCGATCGTCATCGGCCTTCCGCTGGGCGTGCTCGCCGCCTCGAACGTCACCCGCTCGGCGCCGCTGCGCGCTGCCGCCAAGGCGTTGCTCAATCTCCAGCGCAGCATTTCGGAGATGATCTGGGCGGTGTTCTTCGTCGCCGCGGTCGGACTCGGACCCTTTCCCGGTGCGCTCGCGCTGGGGGTGAACTTCGGCGGCATCCTCGGACGGCTCTACGCCGAAGCGCTGGAGAACATCGACCCCGGTCCGGTGGAGGCGCTCGCGGCCACGGGCGCAAGCCGGCTGCAGGTGATTCTCTACGCGATGTTCCCGCAGGCGCTGCCGCAGTTCGTCACCTACAACCTCTACTGGTTCGAGGTCGGCGTGCGCTCGGCGACCGTGCTCGGCATGGTCGGCGCGGGCGGCATCGGCTTCGAGCTGGTGACCACCATCCGGCTCTTCGAGTGGCGGGAGACCGGGGTCGTGCTGCTGCTGATCCTCGCGATGGTGACCCTCATCGATCTCGCCTCGACCTGGATCCGTGCACGCATTTACTAGGACAACCCCGTGAACGCAATGATGGTGCCGGCCGGTCATGCCGTTGAACCGAGCCTCTCGATCCGCGGTCTCTCGAAGACCTACGCCGGCGGCGTGCAGGCACTCAACAACGTCAACATCAACGTCGCGCCGGGGGAGTTCCTCGTCATACTCGGCCCGAGTGGAGCGGGAAAATCCACCCTGCTCCGGTGCGTCAACCGCCTGGTGGAGCCGAGCGCGGGCGAGATCTTCCACAACGGCGCCAAGATCACCGGCCGGCGCAGGGGCCTGCGCGCCATACGCCGCCAGTTCGGCATGGTGTTCCAGCAGTTCAACCTGGTGAAGCGGCTCTCCGTGCTCACCAACGTGCTGACCGGCCGGCTTGCCTACCGCAGCATCTGGCGCAGCCTCGTCTACAGTTTCCCGGAAGCGGACAAGTGCATCGCCATCGAGTGCCTAGCTCGGGTCAACATGGACCACAAGGCGTTCCAGCGCGCCGATACGCTTTCAGGCGGCGAGCAGCAGCGCGTGGCGATCGCGCGGGCGCTCGCCCAGCAGCCGAAGGTGATCCTCGCCGACGAGCCAGTCGCGAGCCTCGATCCTAAGATCGCGCGCCAGGTGCTCAGCTACCTGCGCGAAGCCGCGCAGGAGCTTGGCATCACCGTGCTGTGCAACCTGCATCAGGTGGAATACGCGCGCGAGTTCGCCGAGCGCGTGGTGGGTATGAGCCACGGCTCGGTAGTGTTCGAGGGCTCGTCCCTGGAGCTCACCGACGACATCCTGCACCGTATCTACTACCGCGAGCCGGGCGAGGAGGAAAAGGAAGAGGCATGAGCGCCGCGACTTTCGAGGCTGCGGTGGCGAACGCGCTCGCGCTGGAATCCGAGCGGCGCATGCGGCGGGCTACCCGCGCGGCGGTCTGGGCCGTCGCCGTGGTCGCGGTGCTGTGGTTCACCGCCGCGCAGATCGGACTGAATCCGGCCGCGCTGGTGAAGGGCGTGCCGTTCATGGTGGACTTCTTCTCCCGGATGTTTCCGCCCGATCTCTCGCACCTGTTGCTGCTCGGCCGGGCGACCGTCGAGACCGTGCAGATCGCGGTATGGGGAACGCTGATCGCGGTCATGCTGTCGATACCGTTCGCCCTGCTGGGCGCGCGCAACACCACGCCGCACCCGCTGGTATTCCATGCGACGCGCCTTTTCCTTAACGCGCTGCGCGCGATCAACGAGCTCGTATTTGCGCTGATCTTCGTCGCCGCCGTGGGGCTCGGGCCGTTTGCCGGCGTGCTCGCGATCGCGCTGCATGCGACCGGCATGCTGGCCAAGTTCTGCGCCGAGGAGGTGGAAGGCGCGGACCGCGGCCCGATCGAGGCCATGCAGGCGACCGGCGCGGGGCGCATGCAGGTGATCCTGTTCGGCATCGTGCCGCAGGTGATCCCGGCCTTCGTCAGCTATTCCGTTTACCGCTTCGACGTCAGCATCCGCGCCGCCACCATCCTCGGGCTGGTGGGCGCCGGCGGACTTGGCTTTTCGCTCATCAAGACCATGAAGCTTTTCAAGTACCACGAGACGGCGACCTGCATCCTGGTGATCTTCCTGCTCGTGTTCGTGTCGGACTGGATCTGTGCGCGGATGCGTTCCCGCATCCTGTGACTCCATGGGAGAACCCGTCATGCACATTGGGCGCATCCTGGTCGTGATGGCCGCACTGCTGGTCGCCGGCTGTGGCGCCGATGCCGAAAAGGTGCGGGAGCACCTGGCGAAGGGCAGGGCGCTGATGACCCAGGGCAAGCCGGACGTCGCGGCGGATGAGTTTTCCAAGGCGACGGCTCTCGACAAGAATTCGATGGAAGCCTGGTTCGAACTCGGCAATGCGTACGCGGCCCTGAAAAAATACGACGTGGCGCTCGCCGCATTCGTCGCGGCCAAGAGGCTCGACCGGCATTCGGTGGCGCCCTACCTGGCACACGCCAAGGTGCAAGTCGAACTCGGGCGCATCGCCGAAGCAACGACGGAACTCAATCTCGTCGTCGAGATGGACCCGAAGAACCTGGAAGGGTTGATTGAACTTGGGCGAGTTTCGCAGATGCCGCAGAAACTGCCCGACGGCACGACGGGTGTTTCGGCTGCGAGCCTGGAGCGGGCCGAACTCAACCTGCAGGCCGCAACCACGCTCGCGCCGCGCAGTGCGGCGGCGCACTTCGAACTGGCGAAAGTCTCGGTGAAGCTCGGCAAGCGCGAGCAGGCTCTCGCAGCCCTCGCCACGCTCCGGTCGCTCGCGGAGACCGACCCTGCGGCGAAGAAGCTGCTCCCCGGAGCCGAGCAGGCGCTGAAGGCATCCAGGGGTTGATCGCGGGCGGTGCAGCAGGCCCGATGACTGACGAGCGGCGAGTGGCGATCTCGCTGCTGTAGTCATAATGACGTCTCACTCAACTGGCAGGGGTTGGGCTGGTCAGGATCGCAAATTGCTGGTCACGCGTTATTCGGCTTGGATCTTTGCCACTTTTGCCACCTTGATCCATTTTGCGACTTCGCTCCTGATGACCGCGTCGAATTCCCTGGGCGAGCTGCCGGTTGCCTCCAGGCCCTCGCGCAGGAGCAACGTCTTGACTTCCGGGGCCTGAAGCGCCCGCACGGATTCACCGTTGAGCTTCGTCACTACGGGCTGGGAAATCTTCGCCGGTGCCAGCATTCCCACCCACGAAGAGTGCTCGTAGCCCGGTACGCCTGCTTCGGCGATGGTGGGGAACTCGGGCGCGGCCACCGAGCGCTTGGCGGTGGTGACGCCCAGCGCGCGCAACTTCCCGCTCCGGATATGGGGAATTGCCGTCGAGATCGTCGCGAAATAGAGCTGCACCTCGCCGCCGAGCAGCGCCGTCATCCCGGGCGCCCCTCCCTTGTACGGGATGCTGACCATGCGTGTTCCGGTCATGTACATGAACAGCTCCCCCGCCATGTGGGTGCTGGTCGCGATCCCGCTGATTCCGTAATTGAGAACGCCGGGCTTGGCCTTTGCGAGTGCGATCAACTCCTTGACGGAGGTCGCCGCAACCGAAGGGTGGACCACCAGGATGTGCGGCAACGTGACGAGCTGGCTCACCGGGGTGAAATCGCGAACGGGATCGAACGGGAGATCTTTCCGGATCGCGGGGTTGATGGTGAACGAAGCGGCGACGACGAGAACGGTGTGCCCATCGGGTATGGCCTTTGCCACCAGCTCCGTGCCGTTCAAGCTGCCCGCGCCGGGACGGTTGTCCACGATCACGTTCTGCCGCAGCGTCTCGGTCATGCGCTGCGCGACGACGCGCGCCACGACGTCGGTCGAGCCGCCCGCGCTCTGCGGCACGATCAGGCGTACCGGCCGGCTCGGGTAACCTTGCGCG
>JAHZNX010000103.1 GCA_020028375.1 Betaproteobacteria bacterium
TCGAACCCACGTATTCAGCTTGGGAAGCTGATGTTCTGCCATTGAACTACACCCGCGTAACGCATTAATTTTACGAAGAGACTGCCCGTCACCGCAATCCAAAGTTCGTGCCGGGCGCCGCTGGCCGGACCCCCGACGGATGGCCGCCCGGCTCGGTTGTGGTATATACTGGGTTCAAGCAGAAACTATGCTTGTCTTCCGGATTCGCCCTCGCACCTCACCAAGGAGTACTGCGATGATTTGGGAAACACCGACGTTTGTCGAAGTAAAAATGGACGCCGAAATCAATTCCTATCAGGACGATTTTGGCGACGGCCGCGAACCCGGCGTATAAGCTTTTCCCGCAAGTAAGAGCCCCCTCGCGCCGGCCCACGGGCGACGGGGGTGTGCGTGCGCATCCACCATGCGTATCAAGGTGTTGGGTGCTGCCGCCGGTGGCGGCTTCCCGCAGTGGAACTGCGGCTGCCCCAATTGCCGCGACCTCCGCGCGGGCATTCTGGACGCCAAACCGTTAACCCAGGAATGTGTAGGGGTCAGCACCGACGACGCGCGTTGGTTTCTGCTGAACGCGTCACCGGAGATCCGTTCACAGGTTGAAAGCTATCCGCCGCTGCATCCGCGCGGCCCTCGCCATTCGCCGATCGCCGCTGTCGTGCTCACCAACGGCGATCTCGATCACACGCTGGGTTTACTTTCACTACGCGAATCCCATCCCCTGGTGATTTATGCGACCGATCGCGTGCGCCAGGGGTTCACCGAGGGCAACGTGCTCTACCGCACCCTCATGCGCTTTCCGGGGCAGGTCACGTGGAAGACGCTGTCCCTGGGGCGCGAAATCGCACTGAGCGGCGCCGACGGCGAGCCCAGTGGTCTTTCTGTCGAGGCGGTTCCCGCGCCCGGTAAGCCACCCGTCCACCTGGAAGGACTGGCCGCATCGGACCCCGGCGAGAATATCGGCCTCCTGATTCGTGACCCCGGCACGGGTGGATGCCTCGCCTATTTTTCCGCTGCCGGCGGCATCACCCCGGCCGTACGCAAGGCCCTGGACGGTGCCGATTGCGTGTTTTTCGACGGCACGTTCTGGTCGAGCGATGAACTGATCGCGCTCGGCCTTGGCACCAAACGTGCGGAGGAGATGGCGCATCTGCCCGTCGGCGGCGCCGATGGCAGCCTTGGCCGGCTTGCCGGCATGCGCGCATCGCGCCGCATCTACATCCATCTCAACAACACCAATCCGCTGCTCCGACCCCGCTCGCCCGAGCGCACGCAGGCCGAGGCGAGCGGGTGGGAGATCGCCTGCGACGGGATGGAGGTGGCGCTGTGAGCGGCCCCGCGCGAACACCGCTGCCGCGAGAGGAATTCATCGACTGGCTGCGCCGCGAGGGCCAGAAGCGCTACCACGATGGCCACCGCTACCACGTGCTGATGCATGAAGGCAAGCTCTCGCGGCTGCAGCTCCAGCAATGGGTGCTCAATCGCTACTACTATCAGACCCGCATCCCGATCAAGGATGCGCTCATCCTTGCCAAATCCGAGGATCCCGCGTTCCGTCGCATGTGGATACGCCGCATTCACGATCACGATGGCACGGCCGACGGCGAAGGCGGGCTCGCGTTGTGGCTGCGGCTTGCGGAGGGCGTTGGCCTCGATCGCGAGGAAGTCGCAAGCTGCCGGTCGGTGCTGCCGGGGGTGCGCTTTGCGTGCGACGCCTACGTCGAGCTGGTGCGCAGCCGCAGCCTGCTCGAGGCAGTGGCTTCCTCGTTGACCGAGTTTTTTGCGCCAGACATCATGTCGAAGCGCGTGCTCGCTTGGGAAAAGCACTACCCGTGGGTCAGCCCGCAGGTGCTCGACTATTTCCGTTCCCGCGTGACCCGCGCACGTCGCGATTCAGAGGAAGCGATCGAATTCGTGGCGCGACACGCCACGGCGTATGAGCTGCAGGAACGTTGCGTGGCCGCATTGATCCGCAAAACCGAGATTCTTTGGCACCTCCTGGACTGCGTCTACGCGGCCTACATTGAGCCCGGGGGGAGACTCGGGAGCGGACGTGCCTGACGCGATCTCGCTCGAGAGCCGGCCGCGACTCGCCGCAAAGGTGCGGCTGCGCTATGATCGCAAAGCAGAGCGCTACATGTTGCTTTACCCGGAGAAGGGACTGGTGCTCAACCCCACCGCGGCGGATGTGGCGCAGCTTTGCACCGGCGAGCATACCGTCGGCGCAATCGTCGCTCAACTTGCCGCAAAGTATGGCCAGGATGTTCCGACGGTCGAGCGCGAGGTGATGAATTTCCTCGTCGCATTGACGGAGCGCGGGCTCGTGCAGGAGGCGCCGTGAGCAGCGAGTTCCGGCCGTACACGCTGATTGCGGAGCTGACCTATCGCTGCCCGCTGCGCTGCCCGTATTGCTCGAACCCTGTTGACTGGGCGCGCCGGCGCAATGAGCTCGACACACCGACCTGGCTGCGCGTTCTGCGCGAAGCCGAGGATTTGGGCGTGGTCCAGCTCAATCTCACGGGCGGTGAGCCGCTCGTGCGCGACGATCTCGAACCGCTGATCGAAGGCGCGCGACAACTCGACCTGTATACCAACCTCATCACCAGCGGGATTCCGCTCACACGTGCGCGGTTGGAGGGCTTTCGCGCAAGAGGCCTGGACAACGTTCAGGTATCGATCCAGGACGTAACCGCCGACGCATCGGATCGCGTCGCGGGGTACGCTTCGTTCGAGAAAAAGCTTGAGGTCGGCCGGTGGGTCAAGGAATTGGGCATGCCGCTCACGCTCAATATCGTCCTGCACCGCGAGAATCTCGACCGCGTCCCGGAGATGATCGCGCTTGCCGAGCGCATGAGCGCCGACCGGCTGGAGCTCGCCAACACGCAATATCTCGGCTGGGCGCTGGTGAACCGGCGCGCATTGCTGCCGACGCGCGAGCAGCTCGAACGCGCACGCGCTGCCGCCGCCGACGCCAGGCGGCGCCTGCTCGGCCGCATGGAAATTCTGTTTGTCACCCCCGATTACTTTGGCGAATATCCCAAGACCTGCATGGACGGCTGGGGACGCCGTTTCATCGTCATCAGCCCGGAGGGTCTCGTGCTGCCGTGTCATGCAGCGCACACGCTGCCGGAACTTACGTTCGAGAACGTGCGTGACCGGGCTCTTGCAGCAATCTGGTCCGACTCCCCCGGCTTCACCGCGTTCCGCGGCGAAGCGTGGATGCCCGAGCCGTGTCGTAGCTGCAGCCGGCGCACTGTCGACTTCGGCGGCTGCCGCTGCCAAGCTTATCATCTCACCGGCGACGCTGCGGCGACCGATCCAGTCTGCACGCTCGCGCCCACTCATGGTCTGATTGATGCGGCGCACGCCGAAGCCGCCGCCTCCAATGCTTCGCTGCGCTATCGGTCGCCAAAACTCGCCGCTGCGCGATGAAACGCCACATGAACGCCACCCTGTGGATTCTGCTCGGATGCGTCACGCTCGCGCGATTCATTCCCGGCGGGGCGGCGGCGGGATGAAACGATCGTTCCGGCGCAGTTGTCAAACCGGAGCCGGGCGGTAAAATGATCATCGCCTGCCCCCATACATCAACCCAATGATTTCGATTACCGTCAACGGCGAAGCGCGGCAATTCGAGCGGCCGCTCAATTGCGCCGAGTTACTCGCGCAGCTCGAACTCGCGGGCAAGCGCGTCGCGCTCGAGCGCAACGGCGAGATCGTGCCGCGCAGCCGGTTCGCCGAGCAGCGGCTCGCCGAGGGCGATCGGCTGGAGATCGTGGTTGCGGTCGGCGGAGGCTAACTCTGATGATGTGTGACATGGTAAGGCGTGACATGATGATGCGTGACGTGATGAAGCGTGACTCGTGGCCGGACCGCTGAAAGCTGATAGCTAAAGGCTGACCGCTGAATTATGAAACCGCATGAAAACCTCGACCCGCTGGTGATCGCCGGCAAGCCGTACCGCTCGCGGCTGCTGATCGGCACCGGCAAGTACAAGGACTTCGCGGAAACGCGCGCGGCGGTGGAGGCGAGCGGCGCCGAGATCGTCACGGTCGCGATCCGCCGCACCAACATCGGCCAGGACCCGAAGCAGCCGAGCCTGCTCGAATTCCTGCCGCCGTCGAAGTACGCGCTGCTGCCAAACACCGCCGGCTGCTACACGGCGGACGACGCCGTGCGCACGCTGCGGCTCGCCCGGGAACTGCTCGACGGCCACGACCTGGTGAAGCTGGAAGTGCTGGGCGACCCGACGACGCTCTACCCCAACGTGGTGGACACCCTGGCCGCCGCGAAGACGCTGGTGAAGGACGGCTTCAAAGTGATGGTGTATACCTCAGACGACCCCATCATCGCCAAACAGCTCGAGGAGGCCGGCTGCGTGGCCGTGATGCCGCTTGCCTCGCTGATCGGCTCGGGCATGGGCATCCTCAATCCCTGGAACCTGGGCATCATCATCGAGCAGGCCAAGGTCCCGGTGCTGGTGGACGCCGGGGTGGGGACCGCATCGGACGCCGCAATCGCGATGGAGCTCGGCTGCGACGGCGTGCTGATGAACACCGCCGTCGCCGCGGCGAAGAACCCGGTGCTCATGGCGACCGCGATGAAGATGGCCGTGGAAGCGGGGCGCGCCGCGTTTCTCGCCGGCCGCATGCCGAAGAAGCTCTACTCCGCCACGCCGAGCTCTCCCACGACGGGGCTCATCAAGCCGGCAAGTGGTAAGCCGTAATCGGTAGCAGCTTACTGCAGGCAGCCAGTTTCACTGCTCACCGCTTACCATTCACGGCTTACCATTCCTGGGCGCTGACGGCTGCCCGACGCGCGCCGTGCCGCACAGTCTCCGCCCCATGAACATCGCCAGGCGTCCGATCCGCAGCTACGTCCTGCGTCAGGGCCGGGTCACCGGCGCGCAGCAGCGCGCTCGCGAGACGCTGCTGCCGCGCTTCGGGATACCCTACTCGCGCGCGCCGCTCGATCTCGACCGCGTGTTCGGGCGCGCGGCGCCGCGGATCCTCGAGATCGGTTTCGGCATGGGCGAGACCACTGTCCGCATCGCCGCACAGCACCCGGAGAACGATTATCTCGGCATCGAGGTCCACGGGCCTGGTGTCGGCGGCCTGCTCAAGCGCGTGGCGGAGCTTGGGCTGACTAACGTCCGCGTCATCCAGCACGACGCGGCGGAGGTCGTCGAGGTAATGATCCCTCCCGCCAGTCTCGACGGCGTGCACGTATTCTTCCCGGACCCGTGGCCGAAGAAACGCCACCACAAGCGGCGCCTGCTGCAGGCGCCATTCGTCGCGCTGCTCGCCTCACGCATGAAAGCGGGCGCCTATGCGCACGCGGCGACGGACTGGGAGGACTACGCGCAGCAGATCCTGGAAGTATTTTCCGCGGAACCCTTGTTCGAGAACACCTGCGGCGGATTCGCGCCGCGGCCCGAATGGCGGCCGCAGACCAAGTTCGAGTCGCGCGGCCTAAGGCTCGGCCACCGGGTGTGGGACGTGCTTTTCCGGCGCAAGGAATAGCTGCAGCAGGTCGTTGAGATACCGCCGCCCGCGCAAAGTCGGCGCGATGCGCACGGGGTCGCGCTCGATCAGGCCGCGGCGCTCGGCGTCTTCCAGCTCGCGCAGGGTTGCGGTGAGCGGCAGGCCGGTGCGCTCCGCGAAGAGCGCTGCCGCGAAGCCGGCATTCAGCCGCAGCGCGTTCATCATGAATTCAAAGGGAATCTCCTCCGGACGCACGTCGTGCCGCTCCTGGATCGGGTCGCCGCCTGCAGCGCTTTCCAGGTAGCGCTCCGGGTGCCTGATGCGGGCCTCCCGCACGATGCGTCCCGGAAAGGACAACTTGCTGTGCGCGCCCGCGCCAATGCCGAGGTAGTCGCCGAACATCCAGTAATTCAGGTTGTGACGGCATCGCGCCTCGATAGTGACGGGCTGACGGCTGACGGTCTTCGAGAAAGCGGAGGTCTCGTAGTGGTCATAGCCCGCCGCGGCGAGCCGCGCCTCGATGGCGTCCTGCATCGCTGCGGTGGTGTCGTCATCGGGGAGTTTCGGCGGGAAACGGTGAAAATAGGTGTTCGGCTCGATCGTCAGGTGGTAGCACGATAAGTGCGCTGGCGCGAATTCGAGCGCCGCCTCGATATCGGCACGGGCCTCGTCGACGGTTTGGCCCGGAAGGCCATACATGAGATCGAGGTTCACGTTCTCGAAATTGCGCAGCGCGATCTCGATGGCGCGCCGGGCTTCGCGCCCGTCGTGGATGCGCCCGAGCGACTTCAGGTGGCGCGGATCGAAGCTCTGGATGCCGAGCGAGAGCCGGTTGATGCCGGCGGCGCGGAAGTCCCGGAATTTCCCGGCCTCGACGGTTCCCGGATTGGCTTCGAGCGTGATCTCCGCATCGGGTGCGAGTGCGATCCGCGCCCGCACCGCCGCGAGGATTGCATCGATGGCGGGCGCGGAGAACAGGCTCGGCGTCCCGCCGCCGAAGAACACGCTGTGCACCCGCCGCCCCCATACCTCCGGCAGGGCCTGCTCGAGGTCGGCGTTGAGCGCGGCGACGTAGCGCTCCTCGGGCACGGTGCCGCGCGCCTCATGCGAATTGAAATCGCAATACGGGCACTTGCGTGCGCACCACGGGATGTGGATATACAGGGAAAGAGGCGGCAGCGCCCTAAAGGACGGTGATGGGTGATGAGTGACGGGTGATGCGTGGTTCACGATCATGGCTGTCTTCGTCCCATTACCCATTACTCATTACCCATTACGCGCAGTTGCGCAACGAGCTGCGCGAGTGCGCGTCCGCGGTGGCTGATCGCGTTCTTCTCCCCGGGCGCGAGTTCGGCGGCGGTGCGGCCGAGCTCGGGCAGCAGGAAATGCGGATCGTAGCCGAATCCGCCGGCCCCCCGCGGCGCCGCGATGACCTCGCCGTGCCAGCGGCCTTCCGCAATCAGCGGTTCGGGATCCCCGGCATGGCGCACGAGCACGATCACGCAGTAGTAGTGCGCGCGGGTGTTGGCCTGGCCGCGGAGGGCCGCCACCAGCTTCTCGTTGTTGCGCCGGTCGTCGCCCGCGCGCACGCCCGAAGGCGGTCCGTCCGCATAGCGCGCCGAGTGCACCCCCGGCTCCCCGCCCAGCGCTTCGGCGCAAATACCGGAGTCGTCCGCGAACGCCGGCAATCCGGTATGGCGGCTCGCGAGGCGCGCCTTGGCGAGCGCGTTCTCCACGAAGGTGCCGTGCGGCTCATCGGCCTCCGGGACGCCGAGCTCGGACTGAGGGACAACCTCGATGCCGAGGGGGGCAAGCATCTGGCGGAACTCGCGCAGCTTGCCGGGGTTGGCGCTCGCCAGAACCAGTCGCCTCATGGACCTAGAGCTTCAGCGCGGCGTGCTGCGCGGCGATGAGCTCCCGAATTCCGCGCTCGGCGAGATCGAGCATCGCGCCCATCTGCGCGCGCGTGAACGGACGCCCTTCCGCGGTCCCCTGCACTTCCACCAGCCCGCCGCTCCCGGTCATGACGACGTTCATGTCGGTGTCGCAGCGCGCGTCCTCCGCGTAGTCGAGATCGAGCACGGGGATGCCCTCGAATACGCCGACCGAGACCGCGGCCACGAAATCCCGGATCGGCGAGGAGCCGATCACCCCCTGCCTGAGCAGGTGCGCGACGGCATCGTGCAGCGCGACGAAGCCGCCGGTGATGGCCGCGGTGCGCGTGCCGCCGTCGGCCTGGATGACATCGCAGTCGACCTGGATCGTGCGCTCGCCGAGCTTCTCAAGGTCCATGGCCGCCCGCAACGCCCGCCCGATCAGGCGCTGGATTTCCTGCGTGCGGCCCGACTGCCTGCCGCGCGCGGCCTCGCGGTCGGTGCGCGTGTTGGTCGAGCGCGGCAGCAT
>JAHZNX010000104.1 GCA_020028375.1 Betaproteobacteria bacterium
CCGCGCGAGGGCGGTCCGTGGGGGGTCATCATCAATCGGCCCCTTGATTACCGGCTGAGCGAGGTGTTCACTGATATTGAAACGCTCAGGAATCGCAAGGACGTGCTGTTCTTCGGCGGGCCGGTGGCGCAGGATGGACTGGTTTTCCTGATTCGGTCGCAGCAGCCCCCGCCGCGAGCGCTGCGTGTTCTGGGCGACGTCTACTTCATCTCCGATATCGAATACATCGAGAAGCTGCTGCAGCGTCCCGAGCCGATGCGCGACCTGCGCGTGTATTCGGGGTATTCGGGGTGGGCGTCGGGCCAGCTGCAACAGGAAATCCTGCGCGGCGGCTGGGTCCTGATGCCGGCCGACGCCGATATGGTGTTTGAAGGTGATCCCTCCCGAATCTGGCCGGAGCTGATCAAGCGCGCCGCGACCCGGCAGACCGGCTACTCCCGGAGCGACCAAGCTCGTCCTGCAGGATCCCCCTGACGCCCGTGCGGTTCACAGGCGCCTGTAGAATAACCATCGTCATCGGAGCGGGGGAAAGGGATGCGGGTCGGCATCATCGGCGGCGGCAGCATCGCGCGGCTGTTCCTCGAGCACGTGCGGCGGGGCGACCTTGGGCGCGCGCGGGTTGTCGCCATCGTGGGGCGCGGCGAGCGCACGCGCGCCAGGCAGCTGGCGAAGGCGTTCCGCGTCCCCTGCGTGTCGAGCCTCAAGGCGCTGCTCGCGGCGAAGCCGGACGTCGTGGTGGAGGCGGCCGCGCACGAGGCGGTGCGCGAGTACGGCGAGGCGCTCCTCAAGAAGGGGATCGCGCTGATCGTGCTGTCGGCCGGCGCGCTGTGCGACGACGCGCTGCGCCGGAAGCTGGAGCGCGCCGCGGAAAAGAGCGGGGCGCTGCTGTCGGTTCCGTCCGGCGGGATCGGCGGGCTCGACGCGCTGAAGGCGGCCTGCGTCGCGGGAGTGGATGAGGTCACCATCGCGGTGACGAAGCCGCCGGCGGCGTGGAAGCGCATTCCCTACGTGGAGAAGCTTGGGGTGGATCTCGACGGCCTGCGGGAGCCGTGCGTCCTGTTCGAGGGGCCGGCCCGCGAGGGCGTGCCGCATTTTCCCGCCAACGTCAACATCGCGGCGGTGCTCTCCATGGCGGGAATCGGCTTCGACCGCACCCGGCTCAAGGTAATCGCGGACCCGGCGCTCCGGCACAACACCCACTACATAGAGGTCAAGGGCCGCACCGGCAATTTCAGCATCAAGCTCGAAAACGTGCCGGCGCCGGACAACCCGAAGACCGCGTGGCTCGCCTGCTACAGCGCATTGGCGGCGCTGAAAGCGGCGCAGTCCCCGGTGCGCTATGGCACCTAAGAACACATCACAAGATGACCGGCCCAGCGTCATTCCCCTCCTTTTCAAGGAGGGGTGGATGCGAAGCAGACGGGGTGGTTACCTCGTTGGCCTTGCTCCCACCACCCCGCCCGCCAATTCCTCACCCCCGCCCCTCTCCCGAGCGGAGAGGGGAGGCTCGAGATTCCCTTCCCCTGTGCGGGGGAAGGGCATGGGATGGGGGCCGGCGGGCACCCCGTCCGTCCCGCCGCGCTGCATCGCGGCGGTCGTTCGCCGGCTCGGAGGCATGCTCACTCCCACCACCCCGTCACCTTCGGTGCCACCCCTCCTCCGGCAGGAGGGGAGGTTCCCGGCTCGCCCTCCGGCGGGAGGGGAGGATCCTGGCTCACCTTCGTGCAGGAGGGCAATTCATTTTGTTAGCCATCTAAGTGAGTGACGAGTGACGACCAGGATGCTTGATCCGGAAAGCGCCGAGGCGATCCGCCAGCGGTATCTGAAGGTGGACGCGGCGACGGTGTCCGATGTGCTGGACGCGCTCGGCTATCTCCATCAGGGCCTGGCCGCTACGTTTGCCCCTTACCCGCAGACCGCTGGCAAGCTTGCGGGCTGGGCCTACAACATTTGCGGCGAAATGCGGCCGTACGCGGGCAGCGGCGACGCGGACAAGATGAAGGCGGTGGATGATCTGAAGCCCGGGTGCGTCAGCGTGTGGAGCGGGGCGGGCGACGGCGTGTGCTTCTTCGGCGAGCTGATCGCGCTCGGCATGAAGACGCGCGGATGCGCGGGCGCGCTGGTGGACGGCGGCATCCGCGACATCGAGTGGATCGCGAAGCAGGGATTTCCGGTCTACGCGCGCTACCGCACGCCGGTTCAGTCGATCGGCCGCTGGAAGGTGACGACATGGCAGGTGCCGGCCTACCTGCCGGGCGCAACCAAGCAGCACGTCATCGTCAACCCCGGCGACTTCGTGCTCGGCGATGCGGACGGCGTCATCGTCGTTCCGGCCGACGCCGTGGAAAAGGCATTGAACGAAGCGGAGCGATTGACCGCGTCCGAAGTAAAGATCCGCGCCGAACTCGCGGCCGGCGCGACGCTCGAGCAGGTGCTCGCAAAGTACGGCCGCGTCTGATCGCCGTTACTCGTTGCTCGTGAAGAGAGAGAGTGGCGAGCGGTAAGGTATCGCGCATGAAGCCCGCAAACCTTCTCATCCTCATGTCCGACGAGCACAACCCCAAAGTGATGGGCTGCGCCGGGCATCCGATCGTGAAGACCCCCAACATCGATGCGCTCGCGGCGCGCGGCACGATGTTCAGCTCGGCCTACACCACCTGCCCGGTGTGCGTGCCCGCGCGCGCGGCGTTCGCGGTCGGCAAGTACGTGCACCAGATCGGCTTCTGGGACAACGCGGACGCCTACGACGGCTCGATCCCGAGCTGGCACCACCGCTTGCGCGAGGCCGGACACCGCGTGGTTTCGATCGGCAAACTCCATTTCCGCGGCCACGAGGGGGACGACAACGGGTTCAGCGAAGAGATCATCCCCATGAACATCATCGAGGGCAAAGGCGATCTCATGGGGCTGGTGAGGAAGGACCTCCCGGAGCGGGGCCTGTCCTGGAAGATCGCCAAGCTCGCGGGCCCCGGCGAGACGCCCTATACCGCGTACGACCGCGAGATCACGACGCGCGCGCAGATCTGGCTGCGCGAGGAGGCGCCCCGCTATCGCGACAAGCCCTGGGTGCTGTTCGTGTCCTTTGTCTGCCCGCATTTCCCGCTGGTGGCGCCGGCCGACTTCTACTACCAGTATCCGCTCGAGACGATGCCCTTGCCCAAGCAATACGCGCAAAGCGAGCGTCCCGATCACCCGTACCTGCGCGACTATTCGGGGAGCTTTGCCTACGACCGTTATTTCGATCCCGACAAGCTCAGGAAGGCGATCGCGGCGTACTACGGCCTGTGCAGCTTTGTGGACGACAACGTCGGCAGGGTGATCCGCACGCTCGAGGCAGTCGGGCTCGCCGGTTCCACGCGCATCATGTACACAAGCGACCACGGCGACAACCTCGGCGCGCGCGGGCTGTGGGGCAAGTCCACGCTCTACGAAGAGGTCGCGGGCGTGCCGCTGATCGTCGCCGGCGCCGATATCCCGCGCGGGAAGCGCGTGAGCACGCCAGCCAGTCACGTGGATACCTACCCGTTCATCATGGCATGCGTGGGGGAGGACCGGCCGGCGATGTACGAGGGACATCCGGGCGTGTCGCTTCTGGCGCTCGCTCGCGGCGAACGGCCCGATCGCAATGTGCTCTCGGAGTACCATGGCATGGGCTCCACGACGGGCGCATTCATGATCCGTCACGGAAAATACAAGTACGTGCACTACGTGGCTTACCGGCCGCAGATCTTCGACCTGGAGCGGGACCCGGAGGAGTTGCGCGACCTTGCCGGTGATCCGGCGCATTCGAGCGTGCTCGAGGACTGCCGAGCCCGGCTCTTCGCCATCTGCAACCCGGCGGAAGTGGACGCCCGGGCGAAACGGCGACAGGCGGAGTTGCTTGAGGCGGCCGGCGGACGCGAAGCGGTCATCCGCCGCGGCGACCTGGGATTCACGCCCCCGCCGGGGTATCCGGCGGTATTTGGTTAATGAGCGAGAAACGAGAAACGAGAGACGAGCGAGGAGGGATAGAAAATGACCCTAGCCTATTCTTTGCTGTTAACGGTGGCTGCAGCGGCTGTCTTCACGCAGCCGGCATGGGCGCAGGATGCTTCGACAGGCCCTTCGACAGAGCTCAGGACAGGCTCAGGACAGGCTTTTCCGGCCAGGCCGATCCGGATGTTGGTGGCGTTCGCCCCCGGCGGCAACACCGATATCCTGGCGCGGGCGGTGGGCACGAGAATGACCGAGAGCTGGGGCAAGCCGGTCGTTGTGGACAACCGCCCCGGCGGCAGCGGCATCATGGCCGCTGAAATCGTCGCAAAGGCTGCCCCGGACGGCCATACCGTGTTCGTGGCCTCGACCGGCGAGCTGTCCATCAACCCGAGTCTCTTCACGAGGCTGCCGTACGACGTCCAGCGCGATTACGCCCCCGTCACGCTCGGCACGGTCTCGCCGCTGCTCGTCATCGTTCACGCCTCGTTTCCGGCGCGGACCTTGAAGGAATTGCTCGATGCCGCCCGCGCAAAGCCGGGCGCGCTGTCCTACGCCTCGGTCGGGGTCGGCACCCCGCAGCATCTCTCCGGCGAGCTCTTCAAGATGGCGACGCGAACGCAGATCGTGCACATCCCGTACAAGGGCGGCGCGCCGGCGACCACCGCGCTGCTCGGCGGCGTGGAGGTGCAATTCGGCTTCGTCGGCATGGGGCCCATCATTCCGCACGTGAAGTCCGGCAGGGTCAGGGCCCTCGCGATTTCCACCGCGAAGCGCTCGGCGGCGGTGCCGGAGGTGCCGACGCTTCAGGAAGAAGGGGTGAAGGGTTTCGATACCAGCATCTGGTTCGCGTTCCTGGTGCCGGCGCAGACGCCGAAAGGGGTTGTGGACAAGCTCAACGCCGAGATCGGGCGCATCCTGCGCAGGGCGGACACGCGCGAATACCTGATCGGCACTGGCGTAGAGGTAACGCCCGGCTCGCCGGAGGAACTGGCGCGCTTCATGAAATCGGAAGCGGACAAGTACCGCAAGATCATCCAGGCTTCGGGCGCGCGTCTCGACTGAGCACAGGAGGAAACGACATGGCACGCATGCAAGAACTGATCGCGGTCTGCGCCGGCTGCGTTTTCGTCGCGTTCAGCGGCGCTGTCGCGGGGCAGGTCCCTTCGACAGGCTCAGGACAGGCTTACCCGGTGAAGGCGATCCGGGTGGTGGTGCCGTATGCGCCCGGCGGCGCGACCGACCTGACGGCGCGTCTGGTCGGGCAGAAGATGCAGGAGACGATGAAGCAGAACGTCCTCGTGGAGAACCGCCCCGGGGCGGGTGGCGTGATTGGGGCCGACAACGTTGCCAAGGCGGCGCCGGACGGGTACAGCGTTCTCCTCGCCGTGCCAGCGGAAATCGCGATACTGCCGCACCTGCAGAAAATGCCATACAGCGTGGAGAAGGACCTCGCGCCGGTATCGCTCGCGGTCGTGACACCCCTCGTGCTGGTGGTGCACCCTTCGCTGCCCGTCAAAAACGTGAAGGAGCTGGTGGAGTTCATCCGCAAGCGTCCCGGCCAGTTGAGCTACGCTTCCGCCGGCACCGGGGGCGTGCAGCATCTCTCCGGCGAGCTGCTCAAGATCGCGATGAAGCTCGACATGGTGCACGTGCCGTACAAGGGCGCGGGCCCCGTGATGCCGGACTTGATCGGCGGACACGTGCCGATGTTCTTCTCGGGCATGCCCCCGGCCATGCCGCACGTCAAAGCGGGAAAGCTGCGCGCGCTGGCGGTTACCACGACCCGGCGCTCGCCGGCGGCGCCTGACGTGCCCACCATGGCGCAGGCGGGCGTGCCCGGCTTCGACATCAGCAACTGGTTCGCGTATTTCGTGCCGGCGGGGACGCCGGCAGCGGTGATCGCCCGGCTCAACTCGGAGGTCAACCGGGGGCTAGCCCAGAAGGACGTGAAGGAGAAGCTCGCCAACGTCGGAGCGGAAGTGGTGGGGACATCGCCCGAGGAACTGGCGAAGTTCGTGCGTGCCGAGAGCGAGAAATTCGCGCGACTCATCAAGGATTCCGGGGCGAAGGGCACCGACTAGCCGAGGGCAGAGGGCGAGAGACGAGAGACTAAGATGCGGCTGACGGCTGAGGAGCGCGCAATGCTGCGCGGCAAGCGCGGCGAGCCGGTGCGCCGCGCGCTCAGGCTCCAGTTCGAGGTCGGGAAGTTCTACGGGGCGCGGCGCTTCGTGCCGGTCTCCAACGTGCACATGATGGGCGACATCGAGGTCATGGGCGACGGCGGCCTCGATCATCTGCAGCGCCTGGCGCAATCCGGGGCGCGCTGCCGGGTTCCGATCACGACCAACGCGCGCTGCTTCGATTTCGCCCACGTCGAGCGGCTCGGGCAGGACGCCGGTGAGGCAGCCAAGGAGCGGCGGCTGATCGGCTGCCTGCGCGAGATGAACGTCGTGACCACCGACACCTGCATCAACTACCAGACCGTCTACCAGCCGCATTTCGGCGAGCGCCTCGCCTGGGGCGATACCGGCACCGTGATCTGGGCCAACTCCGTGTGCGGGGCGCGCACCAATTTCGAGTCCGGACCCGCCGCCATGGCCGCCGCGATGACGGGACGTGTGCCGGAGTACGGCTTTCACCTCGACCGTCATCGCAGGGGAACCTTCGTAGTCGAGGTGGCCACGGAGCTGAAGGACTTTGCGGAATGGGGCGCGATGGCGAAGCTCGTCGGCGAGTCGCACCAGAGCTACTTCGCGGTGCCGGTATTCGCCGGGGTGAAGCAGGCGCCGGTCGCCGACCAGCTGAAGCACCTGGGCGCCGCGCTCGCGAGCTACGGCTCGATGGCGATGTACCACATGGTGGGCGTCACGCCCGAGGCGCCGACGCTGCGGGCGGCCCTCGGCGGCAGGAGAACCGGCCGGCGGATGCGCATCACCCGCGCCGACATCGAGCGCGTATTCGCCGGCTACCGGAACCCGGACGGGAGCTGCAATTTCGTCGTGTTCTCGGGGCCGCAGCAATCGCTGCTCGAGATGAAGCAGCTCGCCGAGCTTTTCGACGGGCGGCGCGTTCACGCGGGCACGACGGTGCTGGTCACCACCGCGAACAGCGTGCTGGCGTCGGCGCGGGCGCTCGGCTACGCGCAGAAGCTGGAGGCGGCGGGCGTTGCCATCCTCGAGGGCGTTTGCGTCTACATCCTCCAGAACCTGACGCGCATGCGCGCCGCCAACGGGTGGACCAACATGATCTCCAATTCCGCCAAGATCGTGAACACGATCACCGCGCACAAGTTCAATACCATCCTGCGGAGGACTCACGAGTGCGTCGAGATCGCCTGCACCGGGGTATTCCGGTGAGCGCCGCTTCGGTCACGATCCGGGTGGATCGCGCTTTCGGCCCGGTCGTGGAAGGGGAAGCGGTGGTCTCGGACGAGGGGTTCAGCCCGCGCTACGATCTCGATCGCTGGAGCGGCGTCATCACCCGGCGCGGCCACAAGCTCGAGGGCGTCAACATCCGCGACAAGATCCTATTTTTCCCGACCGCGAAGGGAGGCATCGCGGCGGGCTGGGCGTTCCACGATATCAAGGCCAAGGGCATCGCGCCGAAGGCGCTCGTCTTCGGTGTTACCAACCCGGTCATGGTGCAAGGTGCGGTGTTCGCGAACCTGACGATCACCGAAGGCTGGTCGCGCGACCCGCGCGAGTGCCTGAGGAGCGGCGACATCGTGCGCGTCGACCCCGCGGCGAGGACCATCCGGGTGCTGAAGCGCGCCCAATGATGCAGGTTGGAACGATGATCAAGCCGCAGCCGGCCGCCACCGTGATGCTGGTGCGTGATGCGCCGCGCGGGCTGGAGGTGCTCATGCTTCAGCGGAGCCAGGCGCTTGCCTTCAT
>JAHZNX010000340.1 GCA_020028375.1 Betaproteobacteria bacterium
TGGAGGAGGGGCGTGTTGCCGGTCTTGTTCAACATCCCGCGATGGTTGCCGGGTCCCGTTGCGGCCGGGCTCGCGCTGGGGTTTGTTGCGGCCGCGACGGCTCCCGGCGTCCAGGGGGCCGAGAAGTATCCGGTGCGGCCCATCCGGTTCGTCATTCCGTTTCCGCCGGGGGGCGGCAACGACATCCTCGGGCGCGCCTTCGCCGAGCGCCTGAGCGAGCGCCTCGGCCAGCAGTGGGTCGTGGACAACCGCGGCGGCGCCTCCACGATCATCGCCGCGGAGATCGTGGCGCGGGCGCCCGCGGACGGCTACACCCTGCTCCTCGCGACGAACACCACGCTCGCGGTGGTGCCGAGCCTCCGGCGCAAGCTGCCCTACGACCCCATCAACGATTACGACCCGATCTCGCTGATGTCCGCCTCGCCGTATCTGCTAGTCGTCCACCCCGGTTTCCCCGCCACCACGGTGAAGGACCTCATCGCGATGGCGAAAGCGAAGCCGGGCCATCTGAACTATGCCTCGCCGGGCTTCGGCACGAGCAACCATCTCTCCTTCGAGCTGTTCAAGTCGATGGCGGGCATCGACCTCACGCATGTCCCGTACAAGGGCACCGGCCCGGCGCTGACCGAGCTGCTGGGCGGGCAGGTTCCGGTCATGTTCGCCGCGACGGCGTCGGTGCGGCCCCTCGTGCTTTCCGGGAAGCTGCGGGCGCTCGGCATTTCGACCGCAAAGCGCTCCCCCGCGATGCCGGAGGTCGCGCCCATCGCCGAATCGGGAGTGCCGGGCTTCGACAACGCCTCGTGGGTCGGTATGGTCACCCCACGCGGCGCGCCGCCTGCCATCATCGCGCGGCTCAATGCCGAGATCGCCACCGTCATCCAGGGCGGCGACCTGCGCGAGAAACTGGCGTCGCAGGGCTTCGTTCCGGAGGCGAGCACGCCGCAGCAGTTCGCCCGGCACATCCGCGCGGAGCTGGAGCGATTTCAGAAGCTCGTCAAGGCGGCGGGGCTTCCCGTCGAGTGAGGGATGGCGGAATCCGTGGTAGCTTGCGAACAGGAGGAATGACCTTGAAGCGAAGCGCGCGCTGTCTGATCGCAATATCGGCGTTGGTCGCGATGGCCGCGCCGGGTGCGAAAGCGGCTGCGACCGATGCCTGGCCCACGCGGCCCATCCGGCTGATCGTCCCGTTCCCCCCGGGCGGCAGCAACGACATCGTGGCGCGCCTGATCGGCGCCCACCTGACCGAGCGGCTCGGCAAATCGGTGGTGGTGGACAACCGCGGTGGGGCAGGTGGGCGCATCGGCTATGAAACCGCGGCTGCGTCGCAGCCGGATGGACATGTCCTGTTGATCATTTCCGTCGCGTATGCGTTCACGCCCGCGCTGCACAAGCTCAGTTTCGATGCGGAAAAGGCGTTCGTCCCGGTCGTCATGATCGGGACCGGTGTAAACGCGCTCGCGGTTTACCCCGGGCTGGGCGCCGATTCGGTGAAGGAGCTGGTCGCGATGGCGAAGGCGAAGCCCGGGCAGCTCAATTACGCGTCTGCGGGATTCGGCACCTTCCAGCATCTCGGGAGCGAGCTGTTCCGGGTCATGGCGGGAATCAATATCGTGAACGTGCCCTTCAAGGGGGGCGGGCCGGCGACGCTTGCGGTCGTGGCCGGCCAAGCCCAGATCTCGATCGGCTCGCTGATACAGACGCTGCCCCACGTTCGCCCGGGGCGGCTGAAGCTGCTGGGAACCGGCGGCCTGAAACGGGTGGCCATCGTGCCCGATGTGCCGACGATTTCGGAGGCCGGCGTGCCGGGCTACGAGGCGTTCAACTGGTGGGGCGTCGTCGCCCCGGCCGGAACACCTGCGGCAGTGACTAAGCGCCTGTACACTGAAATCACCGCGATCGTCGGCTCCCAGGAAGTCCAGAAGTGGTTCGCCACGGAAGGCGCCGAGGCCGTCAACAAGACCCCCGAGGAATTCCGGAAACTGATCGCGTCCGAGATCGTCAAATGGGGCAAGGTCGTGAAGCAGGCCGGCATCAAGGCGGAGTTCTGATGAACATCAACCTCATCCGCAAGGGTTCGTGATCCGTATATGAGTTTGTTTGGCAATTCGATCGAGGAGATACCATGACGCGCAGGGGTTTGTTGCAGGGCTTGCTGGTGGCGGGATTGTGGAACACGCTGGCGGGAAGGAGCGGGGCCGCCCAGCCCCAGCCGAAGGATATGAAGGGCATAACCGAGCTGCAGAAGAACTGGAGGATATACATGGCGGAAGGCTACAAGGCGCCGCTTCCCACCGAGCCGTTGAAGCTTTCAAAGGAAGAATGGCGCAAGCGCCTTGCGCCGGCGGCCTACTCGGTGCTGCGCGACGAGGGCACCGAGCGCGCGGGGACGAGCCCGCTCAACAACGAGAAGCGCGATGGCGTGTTCGCGTGTGCGGGCTGCGACCTGCCGCTCTTCACCTCGGCGATGAAGTACGAGAGCGGCACCGGCTGGCCGAGCTTCTTCACGACGATACCGGGGGTGTTCGAGACCAAGACCGACTACCACCTGTTCTCGGCGCGCACCGAGTACCATTGCAAGCGCTGCGGGGGCCACCACGGGCATGTGTTCGATGACGGCCCGCAGCCGACCGGCCAGCGCTGGTGCAACAACGGGGTGGCGCTCAAGTTCATCCCCAAGACCGGGAAGGCGTGA
>JAHZNX010000341.1 GCA_020028375.1 Betaproteobacteria bacterium
GGTCGCGTTCCATGGCCGCTGGCCCCTACGAAAACGCGTATCGCGCCCCGTGGAAAGGCACACCTCCATACGACCGTCAGCACGCGTCGTCACCCTTCCGACCGTGTTCGGGAAGCAGCTCGCGGCGCGGGTGAAGTCGGCAATCAGCGTGGAATCGTTGTTGAAGTAATACAGGCAAGTCGGATGACAAGTATTACCTTCCGAAAGCAGACCTCCAAGCACGATCAGCTCGTGCTCCGGCCAGCGCACCGTGCTTGCCACGTCAAGTCTGCGTGGCGCGGCAATACGATCACCGGGCGCAAGATCACGCAGCGGGGTCCAGCCATCGAGCGTACGCAGGGGATGGTTGTCGGTTGCGACAATGCGCCGGCCCAGCGCCGTGCGCAGCTCGAAGGTCGGTCGGCGGCCGTTCCAGACCACTCCACGCACAGCTTGCGCCCGCAGGCGCCAGTCATCCCCGAGCGAATGTACGACTAGATCGAGTTGCCTTCGTCGCTCGAACAACTCACGCACGGTGCAGCGTGCACCTGTGCGCGCATCCTGTACCTCCGTCGAACCCACGACACACTTGTTAAACCCGTAGCCCGCGAACTTCTCCATCAGGTCGAACAGTTCGTTCGCGCGCCGATCGTTGATGCCGTTCTTCGCCGCGCCCTTGACGAATATTGTGCGATGCTGGGCCATCTCCTCGGGCAGCTTCTTGCCCATCGCGCGCCGCAGCAGGTCGGCGCTGCCCAGGGTGTAGCCGCCGATGATCTGCGCGATCTGCATCACCTGCTCCTGGTACACCATGATGCCGTAGGTGGGTTTCAGGATCGGCTCCACCCGCGGATCCGGGTAATCGACGCGCCCGCCCTGCTTGCGGCGCACGAATTCCGGGATCAGTTCCATCGGCCCCGGCCGGTAGAGGGCAACCAGCGCGACGATGTCCTCGAACCGGTCCGGCTTCGCGCGCACGAGAAGATCGCGCATGCCGCGCGATTCAAACTGGAACACGCCGGTGGTGTCGGCGGCCGCGAATAATCGATAGGTCGCCGCGTCATCCAGCGGCAGCGCGCTCAGGTCATATGACGGAACCGACGAGCTTCCCGCGTCCCGCCCTTCCCCCTTCCCCCCTCCCCCTTCCCCGGTCTTGAGGTACTTCAGCGTCCAGTCGAGGACCGTGAGCGTGGTGAGTCCGAGGAAGTCGAACTTGACCAGACCCACCGCCTCGACGTCCTTCATGTCGTACTGGGAGACCACGCTGTCCGAGCCGTCCGCCGCGTAGAGCGGGCAGAAGTCGGTGAGCTTGCCGGGCGCGATCAGCACGCCGCCCGCGTGCATGCCGACGTTGCGCGTGAGGCCTTCCAGCTGCTCCGCGAGCGCCAGCAGCTCCCGCACCTCCTCCTCCTTCTGCTCGCGCTCGACGAGCTGCGGCTCGATGTCCCGGGCGTCCGCGAGCGTGAGATGGCGCCCGGGCTGGAACGGGATCAGCTTCGCGAGTTGGTCGCAGAAGGTGTAGGAAAGGTCGAGCACTCTCCCGACGTCGCGCACCACCGCCCGCGCCGCCATGGTGCCGAAGGTGACGATCTGCGAGACGCTGTCGGCCCCGTAGCGGCTCTTTACGTACTCGATCACCCGGTCACGCCCGTCCTGGCAGAAATCGATGTCGAAGTCCGGCATCGAGACGCGCTCCGGGTTGAGAAAGCGCTCGAACAGGAGGTCGTAGCGCAGCGGATCGAGGTCCGTGATCCCCAGGGAATATGCGACCAGCGACCCGGCCCCCGAGCCGCGCCCCGGCCCGACCGGCACGCCGTTCCCCTTCGCCCAGTTGATGAAGTCGGCGACGATCAGGAAATAGCCCGAGAAGCCCATCTGCTGGATGGTGCGAATCTCGAATTCGAGCCGCTCGCGGTAGCGCGGCGTCTGGCGGCTGCGCAGCGCGGCGTCGGGATAGAGCCGCGGCAGCCGGCGTTCAAGCCCTTCCATCGCCCGGCTGCGCAGGAACTCGTCGAGACTGACGTCGTTCGGAGTCTGGAACTGCGGCAGCTGGTTCCTGCCGAGCTCGATCTCCAGGTTGCAGCGCCGCGCGATCTCCACGCTGTTGGCGAGCGCCTGCGGAACGTCGCGGAAGGCCTGCGCCATTTCCGCCTGCGACCTGAAGTACTGCTCCGGGCTGTGGAGCCGCGGGCGGCGCTGGTCGGACAGCGTGTAGCCCTGCGCGATGCATACGCGCGCCTCGTGCGCGCGGAAATCCTCGCGCTTCGCGAACTGCACCGGATGCGTCGCCACCACCGGGAGCTTCAACGCCGAGGCAAGCCCGAGGGCGCGGTGGACGTAGGTCTCGAGCGGCACGCTCGCCGCGCCCTGGAGTGTGGCGCCCTTGCCGAGCCGCTGCACCTCGACATAGAAGCGGTCGGGGAAAAGCTCGCGCCATTCGCGGGCGAGCCGCTGGGCGTGCTTTGCGTTGTCCACCACCAGCGCCTGCCCGATATCGCCGTGATGCGCGCCGGACAGCGCGATCAGCCCCTCGCTGCCGGTTTCCCCGAACCAGCCCTTCTTCAGCTCGGCGCGACTGCGGTACTGGTTCGTGCGGTAGGCGCGGGTCAACAGCTCGGACAGATGCAGATAGCCGGAGCGCGACTGGCAGAGCAGCAGCATGCGATAGGGCTTGTCGCGGTCGGACTCGTTCTCGAGCCAGACGTCGC
>JAHZNX010000342.1 GCA_020028375.1 Betaproteobacteria bacterium
CTGCTCAAGGCATTGCGCCCGCTGCCGGTGAAGCCGGTACAGTTCGGGCAATCCGCAAAGATCGCGGAGCGCGAGATGGTGCTGATCGTGGGTTTCGACGGTGTGGCGCCAGCCTACGTCGTTTCGCGCCGTCCGTTCGTGGGCTACTGGGAATACTTGCTCGACGAGGCGATCTACACCGCGCCGGCCACGGTCAACTGGAGCGGCGCCGCGCTGCTCAGCCGCGAAGGCAGGCTGCTTGGCATCGGCTCGCTGGTGGTGGGTGACGCCATGGGATCGCGGACGCAGGTGCCGGGGAACATGTTCGTGCCGATCGACCTGCTGAAGCCGATGCTCGGCGATCTCATCGCCACCGGACGGGCGTCCGGCAAGCCGCGCCCGTGGCTCGGCATCAACACCCAGGAAGTGCAGGGCAACGTGATCGTCACGCGCATCTCGCCGGAGAGCCCCGCGGAGCAGGCGAGCCTGAAGACCGGCGACATCATCGTCGGTATGGGCGGCCAGGCGATCAAGGGACAGGCCGATTTCTATACCCGGATCTGGTCGCGCGGAGAGGCGGGGGTGGAAATCCCGCTCGACGTGCTGCGCGGCGGACGCGTCGAAAGCTTCTCTGTCAAGTCGGTCGACCGCGAGCAGTACCTGCGCCCCAAGCCTACCTACTAAGTAGAGCGTGACCAGTGACTGGTGACCAGTGACCGGTCATCGGGTCTGTTTGACCAGCAGTTCCCGCACCGTTTTCACGCATCGTTCCGGCGCGAACACGCGCCGCACCGCGTTCATGAGCGCGCGCTGATCTTCGCTGATCCTGAAATTCATCGCGCTAGATAAACACCTATTTGACGCTGCTCAAGCCCGTATCCTAGACTGCGGACTCCGCTCAGCGTTCATCCCCTTCGACGAGGCGCTCATGGATCAGCCGAAAGCCGCAGCGAAAATTACCGGACAGGAGCATTGGACGAAGAAAGGCGACGTCCGGCTCTTCCTGTGGGAAAAACGCGCCGCCGGCGCGCAGGCGCCGCGGGGAACGGTCCTGTTCGTGCACGGCTCGTCGATGGGTTCGCAACCGACATTCGACCTGCAGGTGCCGGGACGGCCGCATTCCTCCGCGATGGATACCTTCGCCGGGCTCGGCTTCGACACCTGGTGCATGGACATGGAGGGCTACGGCCGCTCGGACAAGAAGCGCGACATCAACTGCGACATCGCCAATGGCGCTGACGATCTCGCGGCGGGGACCGCATACATCATGAAGACGCGCGGGACGAAGCAATTCCTCGCGTACGGCATTTCATCCGGCGCGCTGCGCGCCGCGCTGTTCGCGCAGCGCCATCCGGAGCGGGTGAAGCGACTTGCGCTCGACGCGTTCGTCTGGACCGGCGAAGGCAGCCCGACGCTCGTCGAGCGACGCAGGAAGCTCCCCGAGTTCCAGGCGAAGAACCGCCGCCCGATCGACCGCGCCTTTGTGCGCAGCATCTTCAACCGCGACCACCCGGGCTGCGCCGAGGACAGAGTGATCGAGGCGTTCGCCGATCACATCCTCAAGCTCGACGATTCGGTGCCGACCGGCACCTACGTGGACATGTGCACGAAGCTGCCGGTGGTGGATCCCGCGAAGATCGCGGTGCCGACGCTCATCATGCGCGGCCAGTTCGACGGCATTGCGGGGTTCGATGACCTGACGGAATTCTTCAAGCGCCTGCCGAATCCGGACAAGCAGTTCGCCGTGATGGCCGGCATCTCGCACGCGAGCTTTCACCAGATCAACTATCTGATGGTCTACCATATCCTGCATGCATTCTTCACGCAGCCGGATCCGATCTATCGCGGCTAGGGGCGCGGTCGGCTTGGAGCGTTTCAGTCATTAAACCAACGAGGAGTAAACGATGTTCGCGAAACAATTGCTGCACTCTGGCGTCATCGCGCTGGGCCTTATGCTCGGCGGAGCGGCGCAGGCCCAGACCTGGCCGGTCAAGCCGGTACGCATCATCGTGCCATTCGGGCCAGGCGGCGGCACCGACATCCAGGGGCGGCTGCTGGGAAAGAAATTCTTCGAAAACATGGGGCAGACGTTTGTGGTGGACAACCGCGCCGGGGCGGGCGGCCTGATCGGCGCGGAGCTGGCGATAAAGTCCCCGCCCGACGGCTACACGATTCTCTTCACCACAGCCTCGCTGGCGGTCAGTCTTACCCTTTACGGCTCGCTCGTGAAGTTCGACGCGTTCAAGGACCTGGCGCCCATCAGCTGGATTTCTTCGGTTCCGCTGGTGCTCGTTACGCACCCGAGCGTTCCGGTGAAGTCCGTGAAGGAGCTGATCGCACTCGCCAAGAAGACCCAGCTCACCCCCGCCAATAACGGCGCGGGTACGACGAGCCACCTGTCGATCGAGATGCTGAACCAGTACGCGGGACTCAACCTGCCCATCATCTCCTTCAAGGGCGGTGGCCCGGCGATCACCTCGGTCATCACGGGTGAAACCGATTTCGTGTTCGCCACCGCGCTCGCCGCGCAGCCCCACATCAAGTCCGGCAGGGTGAAGCCGATCGCGGTCACCACGCTCAAGCCATCGGGCGCATTTCCGGGTCTCCCGACCATGGCATCGGTCTACCCTGGCTTCGAGTCCGACAACTGGTACGCGATGTTTTTCCCTGCCGGCACGCCGAAGGAAGTGGTCTCCAGGAT
>JAHZNX010000343.1 GCA_020028375.1 Betaproteobacteria bacterium
TTGAGCAGGCGCAGATCGCGCCCGGCGACCGTGGTGGTCGCGCCGAGCAGCAGGCGGTCGGTGGGAGTGTGCTTCTCCCCCGCGAACTCGAACTCCACGCGCGGCGAAGGAAGATCGCGCCGCAGGATGTCGCGCAACGGCGTCCTCGAGAAGATCGCGAGCCCGATCCCGAACGGCAGTTCCCGCGGGTCCGCCCGGGGATAGGCGAAATAGCCGTCATAGCCGTCGAGCGCCGCGCGCAGCCGGGTGTAGTTCGGCGGGGGATTCGGCTGCGCGCCCCCGGGCAGGGCGCGCTCTACTTCCTGCAGCAGGAGGATGTCGGCGCCGTGGCTGCGGATCTCCTCCAGCGCCAGGTCGAGATCGATGGGCGCGCGATCGGGATCGGCGTCGTCCCACGTCTGCCCGTACTGCATGTTGAACTGCAGGATCCTGAACGTCTTCCTTTGCATTGCGGCGCGCCGCTCCCCCGGACACAAATATAGCATTGTGCCGCCGCGAAACGGGGAAGCGCTCCCGGGAAGCGGGGAATCGCGTTACTGGGGGAGCTGATCTGCGGAAGCGGCCGGCGGCCGCCCGCCTGGATGGCTAGCGCGCCCGCGCGTCACGGCGCGCAGCCTGAGAATGACGAGCGTCACAATCGCGGCGGCGAGGCATGCGGCGATGATTCCGAGGTGCCAAACCGGCCCGCAATCGGACATCGCGAGCGAGCCGGCCGTGCAGGAGCGCAAGTACTCGATGATGATTCCCTTGTCTCCCACTTTCTGACTCCGGTTTTTCGGACGACGGCCTAAGCTAACACCCCTCCGGCGCAAACCTCACGGCACTGCGTCACGGCATCCGGCAGGATCGAACGGCTCGGGGAGCCGTCCGGATTCGAAGCGGGTCCAACTCTAGTCAAAACCTCCCACGAAAAAGAGTCCAGGGGGCCGCCAGCGTGAACTTATCCTCCGAGGATCTCCTGTTCACAGCACCGGGATCTTCGCGTGCAGCACCGCCGGTCGGCCCTCGCGCACCGCGGCGAGGCAGCTCTGGATCGCCGCCGGAACGACTTCGGGGTCCGTCACCTTCTCGCCGTAGCCGCCGGCCGCCTCGCAAATCTTCGCGAAGTCGGCATCGGGCGCAAGCAGCGCGCCGAACTCGTCGACCGCCTTGGCCGCGCCCTCAGGATACATGCGCAGCGTGGACTCCTTCACCGCCGACCAGCCCGAGTTGTCGAGCACCACCGTGAAGATCGGCAGCCCGTACTGCCGCGAGACCGCGAATGCCGACGACGGATTGCCGAAATAGAAGCTGCCGTCGCCCACGATCTGCACGACGAGCGCTTCGGGCCGGGCAAGTTTGGCACCCAGCGCCATGCCATTCGAGTAGCCGAGGGCGCCCCCGGAGCAGCCGAGCACCGTGCCCGGCCGGGTCCGGACGATCTGCCGGTGCACGAGCGCCGCGTTGCGTACCGACTCATTGACGAGGATGTCGTCCTCCCCGATCGCTCTTGCGATCTCCGCGCAGAGATAATGCGTGTTCACCGCGCCCCGGCTACCCTTGTTCGCGGCCAGCTTCACGGCCTCCGCGCGGCGCTCGCCGTGCTCGCGGGTCATGGCCTCGATACGCCGGGCGGCGCCGTCGCGAAACGCGGCCGTCGCCTTCGCTTTGACCGCCTCGATCAACTGCGCGAGCACCAGCGCGCTGTCGCCGGGCAGGCGCAGATTCGACGGAAAGCCCCACATCGGGGAACGCTCCTTGACCGGATCCACGTCGATGTGCGCCCACCACGTCTGGGGATTTTCGCGGGTGTCGCTCGGGATCCACGGCACGTCCACGTCCACCAGCAGCCCGACGTCGGCTTCGGCCACGTGCCTGCCCGGCATCGTGCCGCCGAAGCACGGCGCGTTGCGCGCGATGTTCAAGTGCAGGGGATTGAACTCGAACACGCGGATGCCGGCGAGCCGCGCCAGCTCCTCGATGAGGCCCGGCGCGCGGAGGTTGCGGCCCGCGTACGACGTGATCAGGATCGGGTGCTTCGCCGCGAGCAGGCGCTCCGCAATCGCGGCGACCGCGTCCGCAGGCGCCGCCCCGGCGCCGACCGGGCCGTAGCGCGCCTCCGGAAACGAGCGCACCGCGGCGGCGTCCCAGGTCTGGGCGAGCGTCTCGCGCTGCACCATCAGGTACACCGGCCCCCGCGGATCGCTGTGCGCAACGCTATGGGCGCGCCGCAGCACCTCCTTGGTGATGACGCCCGAGGGCAGCGTCCACTCCCATTTCACGTAGTTGCGGACGATCGCGCCCTGGTCGAACGGCTCCTGGATGAAATGCACGTAGGTGTCGCGCGAGCCGGGGAGTTCCCCGCGCACGGTGTAGGGCGCCTTGCCCGCGATCAGGATCAGCGGGACGCGCGAGCGGCAGGCGTCGTGCAGCCCCATCGCCGCGTTCGAGGTGCCCGCGTCCACGTGCACCATCACCGCCTGCCCGCGGCCGGTCACCATCGCGTATCCGATGGCCATCTGCACGGCGGTGTTCTCGTGCGGGCAGAGCAGCGTCTTCGGGAACTTGCGCCCCTCGGCGCGCCCGCGCGCCATCTCCTCGATCAGGGGCGCGTAGTCGGTGCCGAAATTGCAGAACAGGTACTCGACGCCGAGCTCGTTCAGGCCCTCGAGAAAATAGTGCGCGGTCGTCTGCAGCG
>JAHZNX010000344.1 GCA_020028375.1 Betaproteobacteria bacterium
GTCGTCGCGGCCGGGACCGTGCGGACTACTGTCCGACGGCGAGGAGGTCCACACCACGAACTTTTCCCGCGCTTCCTGCCGCGACGGCTCGGGCGCCGGGTGTTCCGGCTCGGTGCGACGTGGCTCCCCGGAAAATGGCAATTCGGGCGCGCGCGCGGTATCTGCCGGTGGCTCGGAGCGCGGCTCGCGTGGGGTGTCCGGAGCGCTCGCCGGCGGCGGCGGCGCACCTTCTCGTGCGTTTTCCTGACTGGGCCCGGCCGACTCGCGCCCGTCGCCGCCCTCGCGCCCGCCTCTGCGGCGCCGGCGTCCGCGCCGGCCACGCCCGCCACGCTCGCCCCGCTCGTTGCGATCGGAGCGCTCGTTGCGATCGGAGCGCTCGCCATGGTGGGCGCGCTCGCCGCGCTCTCCGCGTGCCGATTCCTGTCGTGGCGCTTCGCCGCTCGAGGTCTCGCGCGCCGGTTGCGCATCGGGTCTTGGCCCTGACGAGGGCTGTGAGGCATGCATGTCGCGACGCGCCGGTGCGTGCTCGGGACGGCGTGGGCCGCCCTCGTGGCCGTGACGGGGATGCCCGTGGCCATGAGCGCCACGGCGCTCGCGCCGGCCGTCGCGATCGCGGCGGTGGTGACGGTCCTCGGGCCGGCGCCGATGCCGGTCATCGCGTTCGCGGCGCGGCTCCGCATGGCGCTCCACCACCGGTGCGCCGGTGCCGAAGAGCCAGCGCCACAGGCGCACGAAGATTCCCGGTCCTGACGCCGCCGGCCGCGGCGCCGGCGCCGCGCTCACGGGAGCGGGAGTAGTCGGCAGGATTGTCGGCACGGCAGGCGCTTCCGTGACTGCTTTCTTGTCGCGCGCACCCGCGGTTTCCGGCAGCAGCTCCTCCTGCTCGACCATCTGGTAGCTCACCGTACTGTTCTCGGGAAGCTGCGCCTCGTCGTCGCGCACGCGACGGATCGAGTAGGTCGGCGTCTGCAGGTTCGGGTTCGGGATCACGATCACGTTGACGTCATTGCGCCCGCTGATGGTGTTGAGCCACTCGCGTTTCTCGTTGATGAGATAGGTGCCGACGTCCACCGGCACCTGCACGAAGATGCGCGCGGAGCGCTCCTTGCGCGCTTCCTCGCCGATGAGACGCAGGATCGCGAGCGCGAGCGACTCGACGCTGCGGATCGTGCCCATGCCCGTGCAGCGCGGGCACACCATGTGCGTGGACTCGCCCAGGCTCGGCCGCAGCCTCTGACGCGAGAGCTCGAGGAGGCCAAAGCGCGAGATGCGCCCGATCTGGATGCGGGCCTTGTCCTGGCGCACGGCGCCGCGCAGGCGGTCCTCGACGTCGCGTTGATTCTTCTGTGACTCCATGTCGATGAAGTCGATGACGATCAGTCCGCCGATATCGCGCAGGCGCAGCTGCCGCGCGACTTCCTCCGCGGCCTCGAGATTGGTGTTGAACGCCGTGGTCTCGATATCCGAGCCGCGCGTCGAGCGCGCGGAGTTGATGTCGATCGACACCAGCGCCTCGGTGTGATCGATCACCAGGCTCCCGCCCGAGGGCAGGGTGACCTTGTGAGAGTACGCGGACTCGATCTGGCTCTCGATCTGGAAGCGCGTGAACAGCGGCACTTCATCCTGGTAGAGCTTGAGCCTGCGCTGGCTCTCGGGCGGCATGAAGCGCTGCATGTACTCCTGCGCCTTCTGGAAGGCGCCGGCGTCGTCGACGAGGATTTCGCCGATGTCGTCCGAGAGGTAATCGCGCAGCGACCGCGTGACGGCATCGCCCTCCTGGTACACCAGGAACGGCGCGGGACGGCTCTGCTCAGCGGCGGCGATCTGTTCCCAGGCGGTGCGCAGGTTGTCGAGATCCCACTGCAGCTCTTCGGTCGTGCGTCCGACGCCCGCGGTGCGGATGATGGCCCCCATGCCATCGGGGATCCTGAGATCGTTCATCGCCTCGCGCAGCTGGTCGCGGTCCTCGCCCTCGATGCGGCGCGACACACCGCCGGCGCGCGGGTTGTTGGGCATCAACACCAGGAACCGGCCCGCCAGGCTGATGAAGGTGGTGAGGGCCGCGCCCTTGGTGCCGCGCTCCTCCTTTTCCACCTGGACCAGGAGCTCCTGGCCTTCCTGCAGCAGCTCCTTGATGTTCATGCGGCCGCCTTGCGGCTGGCTGCGGAAGTAATCGCGGGAGACTTCCTTCAGCGGCAGGAAGCCGTGGCGCTGTGCGCCGTACTCGACGAATGCCGCCTCGAGGCTCGGCTCGACGCGGGTAATGCGGCCTTTGTAGACGTTGGCTTTCTTTTGCTCGCGGGAGGGAATCTCAATCGACAGGTCGTAGAGCTTCTGGCCATCCACTAGAGCGACGCGCAACTCTTCTGTCTGAGTTGCATTGACAAGCATTCTCTTCATTTGCCCCTGCTGGAGTGTGACAAGGGGCCATTGAGCGGCGAGGGCGGTGAGCCGGGGAGACTGCGGTGGGTATGACGTCGTGTGTGGTCATTGCTGCATGTGAGCGGCGAGTGCCGTGCACTCGCATACGCTGTTCAAACCCGTCTCGTTCGTCCGACGGTCCGGGAGCATTGCCTCGTGTGGAGGGGTTGCGCGTCCCGAGACGTGGCGGCTGCCGAGCGCGCCCTGCGCTCTGCTCAAGGGCCAAGCGATGGTCTGGGTATCCAG
>JAHZNX010000105.1 GCA_020028375.1 Betaproteobacteria bacterium
AGCCGACGCACGGTTCGGCGCCGGACATCGCCGGCCGCAACGTCGCGAACCCGCTCGCGACGATACTCTCCGTGGCGATGATGCTGCGTTACACCTTCGACGAGGAGGCGGCGGCGCGGCGCGTCGAGAGCGCGGTGAGAAAGGTTCTTGCCGCGGGCTGCCGCACCGCGGATATATTCGAGCCGGGAACGAAGAAACTCGGCACGCGCGAAATGGGCGAGGCCGTCGTCGCCGCGCTCTGATGTCACTCATCCCATGCTCCTGATAGAATTGGGCAACTGAATTCGACGTGGCGACGATGAAGAAAGTGGGTTTCATAGGCTGGCGCGGCATGGTGGGCTCCGTGCTGATGGAGCGCATGCGCGCGGAGCGCGATTTCGACCTGATCGAGCCGGTGTTCTATTCGACTTCCCAGGCCGGAGGCAGGGGTCCCGCGATCGGCAGGGACGCGCCGCCGTTGGGGGATGCCCGCGACCTTAAGAGCCTCGCGGCCATGGATATCCTGCTCACCTGCCAGGGCAGCGACTACACCTCGGAGATCTACCCCGCGCTGCGGGCCGCGGGCTGGAACGGCTACTGGATCGACGCCGCGCGGACGCTGCGCATGCAGGACGACGCGGTCATCGTGCTCGATCCCGTGAACCTGCCGGTCATACGGAACGCCCTCGCAAAGGGGATCAGGAACTACATCGGCGGCAATTGCACCGTGAGCTGCATGCTGATGGGCATGCACGGCCTGTTCGCGCACGACCTCGTCGAGTGGATGACGTGCGCCACCTACCAGGCCGCCTCGGGTGCCGGAGCCCAGCACATGCGCGAGCTGCTGGTCCAGTTCGGGCTGATCAACGAAGAGGTGCGGAAGCTGCTGGCCGACCCCGCCTCGGCGATACTGGAGATCGACCGCAAGGTGCTCGCCAGGCAGAACGACGGCACGCTGCCGATGGAGCATTTCGGCGGGGTGCCCCTCGCCGGCAACCTGATCCCGTGGATCGACCGGGACATGGGCAACGGCGTGTCGCTCGAGGAGTGGAAAGGCGGAGCGGAGACGAACAAGATCCTCGGCCGGGGCGCGAGCTACGGCGCGCCGGCCACTCCGGTCGACAGCGTGTGCGTGCGCATCGGCGCGATGCGCTGCCACAGCCAGGCGCTGACCATCAAGCTGAGGAAGGACGTGCCGCTCGACGAGCTTACCGGTATCATCGCCGCGGCCAACGAGTGGGTGCGGGTCGTGCCGAACGACCGCGCGAGCTCGCTGCGCGAACTCACGCCGGCGGCGGTGACCGGTGGCATGCACATCGCGGTCGGACGGCTGCGCAAGCTTTCCATGGGCGGCGAATATCTCTCCGCATTCACCGTTGGCGACCAGCTGCTGTGGGGGGCCGCCGAGCCGCTGCGGCGCATGCTGCGCATCCTGCTCGAGGCGGGAACCGATCCGGCGCGCGCTCGCGGCAGCGTCGTCAAAGGCAGGGCTGCGGTAGGCGCCTGATGCGGTATGCTTCCCGCAATCGAGTGGTTCGAATCGGGCCCGGAACAGACCTAGATGCAATCTGAGCTTGCAACGCTAACTGATTGATGTTAGCCTGTTTGTCCTAAAAATCCTGGGGGTGGCGTTGTGCGCAAAACCAACGTGAAAACCTGGCTGATGGCGCTCGTTTTTACGCTGCTGCCATGTGTTGCGGGGGCAGCCGGCCTGGGGCGAATCACGGTATTGACCGCAATCGGCCAGCCGCTCATCGCGGAAATCGAGCTGGTGGCGGTGACCCCGCAGGAATTGTCTTCGCTCAGCGCGCGCCTTGCGCTCCCCGATGCTTACCGCCAAGCGAACCTGCAGTACAACGTCGCGCTGACCGGCGCGCGCATCACCATCGAGAAGCGCCCCAACGGACAAAGCTATCTCAAGATTGCATCGACCCGCGCCGTCACCGAGCCGTTCATCGATCTTCTGGTCGAGCTGACGTGGGCGGCGGGGCGCCTGTCGCGCGAGTACACCGCGCTGCTCGATCCACCCGGAATTCCGCCGCTGATTTCAGCGCCGACGGTTACCGCCGCTCCCCAGGCGCGTCCAGCGCCTGCGCCAGCTCCCGCTCCCGCGCCGGCACCACAGCCTCCGGTAGCGGTTGAGCCGCCGGCTCCGGCCGCGCCGGTCGTCGCCGCGCCGATCGTCACCACGCCGGCCACCCCCGCACCAGAAACCGCCGCGCCGGCCACCCCCGCACCAGAGACTGCCGCACCGGCCACCCCCGCACCAGACACCGCCGCACCGGTCACCACCACCCCGGTAGCTCCGAGTCCGGTCGCCGTGGCACCGGTGGTCACGACCCCAACGACCGCCAGCAAGGATTACGGGCCGATCGAGCGCGGCGAGACGCTGGGCAAGATCGCACTCAACGTGATGCCGGAGGGAGTCACGCTGGAGCAGATGCTGGTTGCGCTCTACCGCACCAATCCCGACGCGTTCATCAGGAAAAATCTTAACCTGGTGCGGGCAGGCAAGATCCTGCGCGTTCCCGACCGCGACGAGGTCGAGACCACAGTCGCGAGGGACGACGCGGTACGCGAATATCGCACCCATGTCGCCGACTGGAACGCATACCGGCAGCAGCTTGCCGAAGCAGCGGGAACCGTTCCCGCGGAGAAGCGCGCTGCGGTAAGCGGAAAGATCACGCCCAAGATCGAGGACAAGCCAGCGCGCGGCGAGCCCAAGGACGTCGTCAGGCTGTCCAAGGGCGAGCCGACCGGCGCCGCGGCGGGCAAGGGCACGCCGCGCAGCACCGCCGAGCGCGTACGCATGCTGGAAGAAGAGGCGATCGCCCGCGAGAGGGCGCTCGCTGAAGCCAATTCGCGCATCGCGCAGCTCGAGAAGACCATCAAGGACATGCAGAAGCTGGCGGAGCTGAGGAGCCCGGCCATGGCGGCGGCTCAGCAGCAGGCGCAGCAGGCGCAGAAGGCCCCGGCACCTGCGGCTACCGCGAAGCCCGCCCCGCAGCCCGCTCCCGCGAAACCGGAAGCGGTTGCGGCAGCCAAGCCTGCCCCCGCACCGGGGTCGAAGCCGCAGCCGGCGGCCAAACCTAAACCTAAGCCGACCGCGCCTCCGATGCAGGAGCCCGAGCTGATGGATGAAATCATGGCGGCGGCGAGCGATCCGCTGTACCTGGGCGCGGGCGGCGCCCTCGTGCTCGGTGGACTCGCGTTCTGGATGGTACGCCGGCGCCGGGTGGGGGCCGGCCGAAGTTACAGTCCGCCCATCGCGCCTAAGCTGGAGATGGCGGCTGCCGGGGCGGGGGCAGCCGCCGAGACGGGAGACACCGCCGAAGAAACGACGGCCAAGGCACCGGCTGCCGCTGCGACATCCGTCGACGATGTCGATCCGTTGCAGGAGGCCGAAGTCTATATTCAGTACGGGCGCGACGGCCAGGCCGAGGAGATCTTGAAGGAGGCGCTGGCCAGAAATCCCGAGCGCGAGGACGTGCAGTTGAAGCTCCTCGAGGTCTATTCCGGGCGCAAGGACAAGGACGCGTTCGGCAAGGTCGCGGCCAGTCTTAACAGGCTCACCGGGGGCGCCGGTGGCAACTGGCTGAAGGTCGCGGCCATGGGCTTTGCGCTCGACCCCGCGAACCGGCTGTACGAGGCCGGCCAGGGTGCCGCAACAGCCACTGTGGTCCGGCCCTTCGGCACCACGTCGGACATCGATCTCGATCTCGGTGGCGCCGGCGGTCTTCCCCGCATTTCCACCGACATCATGCTCGACGCAGGGGCCGTGGAAGCGGCGACCGCCGTCACGGACACCGCCATCCAACTCCCCAGCACGGCAGCCGCGGAGGTGAAGGAGCAGCAGCCTGCGGCGTTCACGCCCGATTTCACCCTGGAGGTGCCATCGGCCGGCGAGGTCGCCCAGGCCGATATCGCCCTCGAACCGATGGCGCCGGCGCGCGACAGCAATGTCATCGATTTCCATATCGAGCTGCCCAAGGTCCAGGAACCGGTTACTGTGGGATCGGACTCGCAGGCGGCATCAGGCGCGGACGCCGGACTCGACTTCAAGATCGAGGGACTTGACCTTGAACTCGAGCGCGGACCGCAGGCCGTGCCGGCGGGCGGTGGTGGCGGCGAAAAGGACGGCCAGTGGTACGACGTTCAGACCAAGTTCGATCTGGCCAAGGCCTACCAGGAGATGGGCGACCGGGACGGTGCCATGGAGATCCTGCGGGAGGTGGTCAAGGAAGGCGACGCGGAGCAGAAGGCGCAGGCAGCGAAGCTGCTGGAAAGCCTGGGCTAGCGGTACGGTTGACAGATCGGACCGCGGCGGCGCAAGCCGTCGCGGTTTTTCTTTTTCCTGAGGGGCAGCGGGCAGGCTGATCGCGTGAGAGTCGCGCTGGGAGTGGAGTACGACGGACGCCGCTTCTGCGGCTGGCAGACCCAGCCCGGGGGCTGCGCGGTGCAGGACGCCCTGGAGCGGGCGCTGGCCGGGGTCGCGGGCGAGACGGTCGCCACGATTTGCGCCGGACGCACCGACGCGGGCGTGCACGCGCTCGGCCAGGTCGTGCATTTCGACACCACTGCGGAACGCCCGGAAGCGGCCTGGGTGCGCGGCGTGAACGCGCTGCTGCCGGCGGGCTGCGCCGTCAACTGGTCATGCGCCGTCGCGCCGGACTTTCACGCGCGCTACTCGGCGATCTCCCGCTGCTATCGCTACCTCCTGCTAAACCATCCGGTGCGGCCGGCGCTGGATGAGGGGCGGACGGGCTGGTTTCATATGCCGCTCGAGACCGAATGCATGCAGCGCGCCGCCCGCCTGCTGATCGGCGAGTACGATTTCAGCGCCTTCCGCAGCGCCGAATGCCAGGCGCGCACGCCGGTGCGCACCGTGACGCGCCTCGACGTCACGCGGCGCGGCGACCACGTGGTGTTCGACGTGTGCGCGAATGCGTTCCTGCATCACATGGTGCGCAACATCGTGGGGTGCCTGGTCTACGTCGGGAAAGGCAAGCACCCTCCGGAGTGGCTGGGCGAGGTCCTCAGCGGCCGCGACCGCGCCCGCGCCGCACCCACCATCGAGGCCGCGGGGCTGTACCTGGCGCAGGTCGAGTACGAAGCGCGCTGGGGACTGCCGGACGCACCGCGGCGGACCCTCTTCACGAGTAACGAGTGACGAGAAACGAGTAACGAGAATATGGCAACAGCGGTCAAGATCTGCGGCATCACGCGCGTCGAGGATGCGGCTGCGGCGGCGCGCGCCGGCGCGTCCTATATCGGGCTCGTGTTCTACGCGCCGAGCCCCCGCTGCGTCACGCGGGCGCAGGCCCGGGAGATCGTCGGCACGCTGCCCCCGCCGGTCGTGCCGGTTGCAGTGTTCGTGAATCCGGGGGAGGCGGAGGTGCGCGCGACGCTCGCCGAAGTGCCGGTGCCGGTACTCCAGTTCAGCGGTTCGGAGAGCCCCGGCTTCTGCCGCGGTTTCGAGCGGCCCTACATCAAGGCGGTGCACATGAAGTCGGGAGTGGATTTGCTACAATACGCGCGGGATTACCACGACGCCAAGGCGTTGCTGCTCGATGCCTCCGTCGAGGGCTTGCACGGCGGCAGCGGCGTGCCCTTCGACTGGGACCTGATACCGCGCGCCGTGCCGCTTCCGGTAATCCTTTCAGGGGGCTTGACCGTCGCAAACGTCCGGGACGCGGTGCGCCGCACGCGGCCGGACGGAGTGGACGTGTCGAGCGGCGTTGAATCCGCCAAGGGCGTCAAGGACGCGGCGAAGATCGCCGCGTTCATCACAGGGGTGCGCGATGCGGATGGTTGAACTCCCCGATGCGCGCGGACATTTCGGCCCGTACGGCGGCGTGTTCGTCTCCGAGACGCTGATCCAGGCGCTCGAGGAATTGAAGAGCGCCTACGCGCGCTACCGGCGCGATCCCGAGTTCCAGGCCGAGTTTGCCTACGAGCTGAAGCATTACGTCGGGCGGCCCAGCCCCGTTTACCACGCGCGGCGCTGGTCGGAGCGCTGCGGCGGCGCCCAGCTCTACCTCAAGCGCGAGGATCTCAACCACACCGGCGCGCACAAGATCAACAACGTCATCGGCCAGGCGCTGCTCGCGCGCCGCATGGGCAAGCCGCGGGTCATCGCCGAGACCGGCGCCGGCATGCACGGCGTGGCCGCGGCGACGATCGCCGCCCGCTACGGCATGGAGTGCGTGGTCTACATGGGGACCGAGGACGTCAGGCGCCAGGTGCAGAACGTCTATCGCATGAAGCTCCTCGGCGCGACCGTGGTGCCGGTGGAAAGCGGCTCGAAGACGCTGAAGGACGCGTTGAACGAGGCGATGCGCGACTGGGTGACGAACGTCGATCGCACCTTCTACATCATCGGCACGGTCGCCGGCCCCCATCCGTACCCGATGATGGTGAGGGATTTCCAGACGGTCATCGGCCACGAAGCACGCGGCCAGATGCAGGAGCTCACGGGCCGTCTGCCCGATGCGGTGCTCGCCTGCGTGGGAGGGGGATCGAACGCAATCGGCATCTTCCACCCGTTCATTCCCGACGAAAGCGTGCGCTTGATCGGCGTGGAGGCAGCGGGCCACGGCCTGGAGAGCGGCAAGCATGCGGCGACCCTGTGCGCGGGGCGCCCCGGGGTGCTGCACGGCAACCGCACCTATCTGCTGCAGGACGAGAACGGCCAAATCATCGAGACGCACTCGATCTCGGCCGGCCTCGATTATCCCGGCGTCGGTCCCGAGCACGCATGGCTCAAGGAGAGCGGGCGCGCCGAATACGTGGCGATCACCGACGAGGAGGCGCTGCAGGCGTTTCACGACCTGTGCCGGCTCGAGGGCATCATTCCCGCGCTGGAATCCGCGCACGCGCTCGCCTATGCCGCGAAAATCGCCCCGCGCATGGGCAAGGACCAGATTCTGCTTGTCAACCTTTCCGGCCGCGGCGACAAGGACATGCATACGGTCGCCGAACGCTCGGGCATGAAGATCTGAAATGTCCCGCATCGCAACCAAATTCGAGGCGCTGAAGCGGCAGGGGAGGAAGGCTCTCATCCCGTTCATCACCGCGGGCGATCCCGATCCCGGCCTCACCGTGCCGCTGATGCATGCGCTTGCCAGGGCGGGCTCCGACGTGATCGAGCTCGGCGTGCCGTTTTCCGACCCCATGGCCGATGGTCCGGTGATCCAGCGCTCGAGCGAGCGGGCGCTGAAGCACCGTGTTTCGTTGCGGAGCGTCCTCGGATATGTCGCCGAGTTCCGCAAGACGGATCGCGACACGCCCGTGGTGGTATTCGGCTACGCCAACCCGATCGAGTCGCTGGGCGGGGAGCGCTTCGCCGACGCCGTGAAGGCCGCGGATGCGGACGGCGTGCTGGTGGTCGATTATCCGCCGGAGGAGGCGGGTCCGCTGGTGCAGGCGCTCGATGCGCGCGGCCTCGACACGATATTCCTGCTCTCGCCGACCACCACCGACGAGCGGCTCGAAGCCATCGCGCGGCTCGGCCGGGGCTACCTCTATTACGTCTCGCTGCGCGGGGTGACCGGAGCCGCCAACATCGACCCCGCCGACGTCGCCGCGCGGGTGCGGCGCGTCCACGAATTCACGCGGCTGCCGGTGGGCGTGGGCTTCGGCATCCGCGATGCGGGGAGCGCGCGCGCGATCGGCGCGGTGGCCGACGCCGTCGTGATCGGCAGCGCGCTGATTCAGGAGCTGGAAAAGGCGCCGCGGGACAAGGTCACGGAGCGGGCCGCCGC
>JAHZNX010000106.1 GCA_020028375.1 Betaproteobacteria bacterium
TTGCAGAACGAAGCGACGCCGGTCGCGACCGCAGTCAAGGTCGAGCTGATCCACCGCCTGCAGGACGCCGGGCTGCCGGTGATCGAAGCGACCGCTTTCGTGTCGCCCAAGTGGGTGCCGCAGATGGCGGACAGTGCCCAGGTCATGGCGGCGATCCGCCACAAGCCGGGTGTGTCCTATCCGGTCCTGGTGCCGAACCGCAAGGGACTCGACGCCGCGCTTGCCGCAGGCGCGCAGGAAGTGGTGGTGTTCGGCGCCGCGACCGAGGCGTTCTCGCGGAAGAACACGAACTGCTCGATCGCCGAGGGACTCGCGCGCTTCTTGGAGGTGTGCCAGGAAGCGCTCGCGCGGGGCCTCAAGGTGCGCGGCGACATCTCGGTGTGCCTCGGCTGCCCCTATGAAGGGGAAGTCAGGCCGGAGGCGGTCGTGCGCGTTGCGCGCGAGCTCGACGCGATGGGTTGCTACGAAATTACAATCTGCGACACCCTCGGCACCGGCACGCCGGGAGCAACCCGCACCGTGCTCGAAGCGGTGATGAAGCACGTTCCCGCGGACCGGATCGCCGGGCACTTCCACGACACCTACGGGCAGGCAGTCGCCAACGTCTACGCCGCGCTCGAATGCGGGGTGGCGACCTTCGACGCCTCGGTCGCCGGGCTCGGCGGCTGCCCGTACGCGAAGGGCGCAACCGGCAACGTCGCCACCGAGGACGTGCTCTACATGCTGGACGGCCTCGGCATCGAAACCGGCGTGGACATGGCGAAGCTCGCCGCCGCCGGCGAATACATCTGCGGCGTGCTCGGCAGGCCGACGCACTCCAAAGCTGCGCGTGCCCTCGCCGCCAGGAAGATAGCTGCGTGACCGCTCACGCGCCCGGAGAAAGCCATGCCATTGAGCAATCCCGTTCCCCGCAAGCTTATGCACACCCGCGCCATCGACTGCCGCGGCTACGAGCGTGACGACGGGCTTTGGGACATCGAGGCGCACCTCACGGACACCAAGTCCGTCGCCCATTCCCGGCACCACGGAGGGCGCGAACGCCGTCCGGGGGAGCCGGTGCACGACATGTGGCTGCGGGTCACCATCGACCTCGACATGAAGATTCACGAAGTCGAGGCAAGGACGGACGAGGGCCCGTACCCCATCTGCGGCGACATCACGCCCAACTTCCGGGCGCTGGCCGGGCTCACCATCGGCCCCGGCTGGCGCAAGAGCATCGCCGAGCGCGTTGGCGGCGTGAAGGGCTGCACGCACCTCTTGGAGCTGCTGGGGCCCCTCGCGACCACGGCGTTCCAGGCGACGAACCGGGCGCGCCTCGCGCGAGCCGCCGGCAAGCCCTCCACCCGCAAGCCCTACCAGCTCAACTCCTGCCACGTCTACAAGGACGACTCGCCGGCGGTGCTCGAACGCTGGCCGCAGTTCTATACCGGGCCGCGCTGAGAGCGCCCGGACCGGCAATACTACCGTTGAGTCCGGGCAGGCACGGTGTCATGATATCCGCAGGTTCGGAAGGAGTTGCACCCGGAACCCGGTAGACGCCGTTCAACAACAAGGGGGTATCGCCATGAAAGTGCTGATCGCCGTAGTTGCATCGCTGTTGATTGCCGCGCCCGCGCTGGCGCAGCGGAAGGATTGTGAGGAGCTCAAGTCCGAGATCGACGCCAAGATCAAGAAGAACGGGGTGAAGGAGTTCTCGCTCGAGGTCGTCCCCACCGACCAGGTCAAGGAAGGCGTGGGAGCCGTCGTCGGCAGCTGCGACGGGGGCACGAAGAAGATCGTCTACAAGCGCGGCGGCTGAGCGCCGCACCGTTTCACGGCCAGGCGCCGGCGCGGTCTCGCGCGGGCGCGGGGGTGCATCACCCGATCGTCCACTCGTGGCCGCACTTGCGGCAACGCACGCCGACGGGTGGCAGGTCGCCCACTTCCTCCCCTCCCGGCATCGCGAGGCGGCGCGCCGGCGCTGCGCTGAGCTCAAGGGCGCTGTACGCCGCGCACTTCTCGCAGCGTGAGCGCTCCGCGGCGCGCACGGCGAAATCGAGCATGGCCAGGTAACGGCGCAGCGTCCACACGCAGATCGCGGCGCCCGCCAGCATCGCGGCGAGCCGCATGACCGTCTCCCACGCCGGCATGCGGAGACTGAACCCCTCGAAGCACGCCAGCACCGTCACCAGGCACAGGAACGAGGTGACGAGATAGAAATGGCTCTCGATCAGCTGGCGCTGGTACCAGCGCCCGAATCCGATCTTGCGAATACCCTCGGCCAGTTCCATTGGGCGCGATCGTTCAGCCCCGGCGCGCGTAGACGAGCCGTGCCACGGGCGCGAGCACGCCGAAGATGCCGATGCTCGCAAAGGCAAGGCCCCAGGCGAGAACACTGCGGTTGCCGCCCGCGAGATCGAGCACGGCGCCGAACACGAGCGGGGCGAAGAAGGCGGAGCTGAAGCCCACGAAGGAATAGACCGCCATGGTCGCGCCGCGTTCGTCCGGGTGCGCGGCAGCGACCGTGCCGGCGGTCAGCGCGGCGGAGTCTCCGAGCATCAGGCCGTAATGGACGCACATGATGAGGAACACCAGCATCCACGGCAGCGCGGCCGCGTAGCCGAGCACGCAGGCGAGAAGACCGGACGCGGTCATGAAGGTGAAGATCACGCGCGTGCGCCCGAAGCGCAGCGCGAGCTCGTTGCCCGAGATGCTCATCACCGGGCCGAGCAGGTTGATCATGGCGGCGAGCGTGGCCGCCCCCACCCACATCGGCGCGTCCGCCGGCTGCAGCGACGCCGTGAACACGAGAAACGCCACCATCCAGGAGCGCTGGCCGAAGAGCTCGTAGTTGTGCGCCGAGTAGCCGAGGATGTAGGGCAGCGTCCTGCGGTTCCGGAGCACCGGCCGAAAATCAAGCAGCGCCGGCGGGGGCGTTCCCGCCCCGCGCGTGCGCCCGCGGGGCATGGCGAGATTGACGAGAACCGCGGCGGCGAGCGGTCCGGCCGCGCCCCAGGCGAATGCGGCTTGCCAGCCGTACGCCGCGCCGATCCAGCCGCAAACCAGAATCGAAAGCGTCGAGCCGATGCCGAAGGTCGCAGTGTAGAAGGCGACGGAGCGGGATTGTCCGGCGCCTTCGAGCTGGTCGGCGAGCATCTTGAGACCCGGCATGTAGCTCCCGCCCAGCCCGGCGCCGATCAGGAACTGGAAGAAGAGCGCGCTGGCGAGCCCGCCGGCGAACAGCATGAAGCCGGCCGCGCCGGCGCACGAGACCAGGCAGGCGGCGAGATAGACGCGGCGGGAGTCCACGCGGTCGGTGAGGCTGGTGAGCACCGGCGTTGCCAACACATAGCCGGCGTAGTAGATGCCGCTCACCAGTCCCGCCTCGGAGTTGGAAAGCGCCCACTCGCGCTGCAGCACCGGCAGCAGCGTGGTGTACGCCGCGAAGCCGGTCATGCTGAGAACTTCCGCCGCGCACATCAGCACTATGAGCGCGGCCGGCGTGAGCCGGCGATCGCCTGCACTCACACGGCGCCTGCCTGCTTGAGCAGCGCGGCGATCGCCTCCGCCATCCTGCGGTAGCCCTTGGCGTTGGGGTGGATGGTATCGGCCTTGAGATCGAGCTGGTGCATGATGTCGTTCAGGACCTTCCCCTCGTAGGGGATGCCGTACTCCTTCGCCAGCTCGCCATAGAACGTCGCGGCGCTGGTGAGGAGGGCCGGCCGCGGCACCCCTACCAGCACCACCGATATCCCCCGTCCCCTGATCGTCGTGATGATCTGGCGCAGGTTGCTGCGGATCTGCTGCTCGTCCACTCTGCGCAGCATGTCGTTGCCGCCGAGGCAAACGATGATGAGCGCCGGACGGTGTTCCTCGATCACCCGCGGCAGGCGCGCGAGTCCCTGCGCGGTCACTTCGCCCGGCACCCCGGAGCGCACCACCTTGCGGCCGATCAGCTGCCCCAGCACCGCCGGGTAGCTTTCGGGCTCGGCCGCACCCGTGCCGTAGGTCAGGCTGTCGCCGAAAGCGACAATCACTTCGTCCGGTCCGACCGCCGCGACGCGCGGCACCCTCTCCCCGCAGCCCGCCAGCAGGGACGCGATCAGCAGCGCCGCGGCAACCGCGCGCGGGGCGGACAAAGCGGGAAAGAGCGCTCGGGTCACAAGCCGGCAGTCACGCGCTTGCGCCGGCACGCTGGATGAAGTCGAGCGTGGCCTGGGCGCAGCGCTCCGGGTCGCTCGCGGCGACGTGGTAGGAATCGCCGGGCAGCACCAGCAGCTCCGAGCGCGGAATCATTCGCTGCCATGCGCGCATCTCTTCGACCGAGCCCAGGCCGCTGCCCTCGGTCGTGATGACGAGCGTAGGGCAGCGAATGCGCGGCAGCGCATCCGTGATGTCGGCGTCAGCGATCGCGGGCATGAATCCGAGCTGGGTCGAAACCGCCGTGCGTCCCATGAACCGTATCCACCACTCGAGTCCCTCGGGCGGGAAGCGGCTGCCGAGCCGACCCGACATGGTCCGGCGCGCCCAGTGCTGCACGCCCTGCTTTTCGAATTCCTCCATCAGCTCGGGGCGCCGTCCGACGCCGCGACGGGGCGGCGGAGTTCCCACGACGGAGAGCGTGAGCACCCGGCCGGGGTGACGCGCGGCGAAATACCGCGCGATGGTCCCGCCGATCTTTGCCGCCACCACGTGAAAGCGGGCGACAGCAAGGTGGTCCATCAAGGCGAGGTAATCATCGCAGATGCGATCAAGCGTCCACGGGAAATCGCGCGGCATCGGGGTGGAGGCGCCGAAGCCGCGCATGTCGGGGCGCACCACCCGGTAATGGCGCGCGAGCAGCGGTACCCAGGCGAACCATGCGGCGCCGCTCTCGGCGTTGCCGTGCATCATGAGTATCGTCCGGGGCTCGCGCCACGGGTCCGAATAGTCGTCCACGGCATAGTGCAGCGTGCAATCGGGGGAAACGCGGAAGGTGGGCATCGGTGCTCGTCCCGGCCTGCTATCTGCGCCAGCGCAGGTCGCGCAGGATCTCGCGCGCGGCGTTGTGGCCCGGCAGCCCCGAGACGCCGCCGCCGGGGTGCGTGCCCGCTCCGCACAGGTAGAGACCCCGCACCGGCGCGCGATAGTTGGCGTGCCCCAGCACCGGGCGCGCGCTCCACACCTGGTCGAGCGTCAGCGCGCCGTGAAAGATGTCGCCGCCGGTCAGCCCGTACTCGCGCTCGAGATCGACCGGCGAGAGGATCCTGCGTCCCAGCACCGCGCCCTTGAAATTGGGCGCGTAGCGGGTGACGGTGTCGAGCACGTGGTCTGCGGCCGACTCCCTGATCCCGTCCCAATCGAGGTCATTGGGCAGGTCGTAGGCGAAATGCTGGCAGAACAGGCTCGCGACGTGCTTGCCCGGCGGCGCCAGGGTGGAATCCACGGTGGAAGGGATCAGCATCTCGATGATCGGGGCACGCGAGCAGCCGTAGGTGCGCGCGTCGAAATAGGCCTGCTCCATGTAGGCGAGCGAGGGCGCGATGATGATGCCCGACTGGTGGTGCGGCTGCAGGTGCCGCCCGGGGAGCGCGGTGAAATCCGGCAGCTCCGAAAGCGCGACGTTCATGCGGAAGGTCGCGGAGCCGCACTTGTAGCCGCGGATGCGCAGCAGGAAATCCGCGTCGAGCGCGCTCTCCTCAACGAGCTCGAGGAACAGCCGCCGGGGATCCACGTTGGCCACCACGCAGCGCGCGCCCACCATGCTGCGGTCGGAGAGCTGCACGCCTTGCGCGCCGCGGTGGTCGATGCATACCTTGTGCACTTCGCAGCCGGTGGTGATCTCGACGCCGCGCCGTTCTGCCTCCTGCGCCATCGCCTGGGTGATCGCGCCCATGCCCCCCACCGCGTGGCCCCAGGCGCCGCGCCTGCCGTTCACCTCTCCAATCACGTGATGCAGCAGAACGTAGGCGCTGCCCGGGGCGTACGGGCTCGCGTAGTTGCCCACCACCGCGTCGAACCCGAACGCGGCCTTGAGCGGCCCCGACTCGAACCACCCGTCGAGAAGGTCGCCGGCGCTCTTGGTCATGAGGTCGAAGAGGTCGCGGCGGGCGTCCATGCCGGTCTTGCGCATGCGGTAGCCGAAACGCAGCGCGGCGAATGCATCGCGCATGCCGCCGCCGACATTGGGCGGAGTCCGCAGCAGCAGGCCCCGCAGCACGTCGCCGGCGCGCTCCAGCATCGCGTAGTAGCCGGGAAGCGTTTCCGCGTCGCGCGGCGAGAACCGCGCGAGCTCGGCCTGAGTCTGGCCGAGGGCGTTGCCGATCTTGAGATAGGCCTTGTCGGAGAGCGGCAGGAAATTCGCGACCGGCCGCTCGATAATCCGCAAGCCGTGCTCGGCGAGCCGCAGGTCGCGTATCACCTTGGGATGCAGCAGGCTCACGGTGTACGCCGCGGCCGAATTGCGAAAGCCCGGAAAGAATTCCTCGGTAACGGCAGCCCCGCCCACGACCGCGCGGCGCTCGAGCACTCTCACCTTGTAGCCCGCGCCTGCGAGATAGCAGGCGCAGGTGAGCCCGTTGTGGCCGCCGCCGATGATGACGGCGTCGTAGCGATTGCTCTGCGCCATCAAGCGCCTTTTTCCGGTTGCGCGGATTGTATCAAGCCGCCGGTGTCGGCTCGGGAAGCACGGCGCCGGCAACGGCGATGAAACACGAAGTGGCGCGCCCGGCGGGAGTCGAACCCACGACCTTTGGCTTCGGAGGCCAACACTCTATCCTCTGAGCTACGGGCGCGCGTGCGCGGAGTTTAGCACAGCGCGACTCGACTATCGTCTGCAAATCAACGTTTTACGCAGCGAAGTCGGCCGCTATATAATGCGCGCTTCCGGGACCGCGCTGCCATGTCTGAAATACACATCGAAGAACATTCCTCGCCGATCAAGACGCCCAAGCAGCTCGTCATCGTCGTCGTTCTCGCCTTCGCGGTGCCGATCACGCTGATCGTGATGCTGGTGCAGCTCGTCACCAGCGGCGCGGATCTCTCCCGGAACAATCCCGGGATGTCGCAGGAGGCCATCGCGAAGCGGTTGAAGCCGGTGGGCGAGGTGGTGGTCGATCCGAACCAGCCCGCTCCCGCGGCCGCGCCAGCGAGCGCGGAAACGGTCGCGACTGCCGCGCCTGCGCCCGGGGTGGAATCCGCCGCGGCGAAACCCGATGCGGGAAGGGGCAAGTCGGTCTATGACGCGACCTGCAGTGTCTGTCATGCGGCCGGCGTCGCGGGCGCGCCGAAGGCCGGCGACAAAGCGGCATGGGCGTCACGCATGAAAACCGGCATAAGCGCGCTTTACGCGAGTCGATCAAAGGCAAGAATGCGATGCCGCCCAAGGGCGGCAATCTCGCGCTCGCCGACGCCGATGTCAACGCGGCGGTGGATTACCTGGTTGGTCTGGTCAGGTGATGAGTGACGACTGACGGCAAAGGCGCAGCGCACGCTGCGCCTTTTTTGTCCCGGCTCAATTCACGGCTCACGGATCACGATTCACGCATTCCCAAATGGCGACGATTGCGATCGGAGATGTGCAGGGCTGCTACGATCAGCTGATGCGGTTGCTCGAGCGCGCCGGCTTCGACGAGCGGCGCGACTTACTGTGGTTCGTCGGCGACCTCGTCAACCGCGGCCCGCAGTCCCTCGAGACGCTGCGCTTCGTCAAGGGGCTCGGCGCACGCGCGGTCACCATTCTGG
>JAHZNX010000345.1 GCA_020028375.1 Betaproteobacteria bacterium
TGCTCTGGATCGTGCTCTCGGCAATGGGCTCGTGCCTGCTGCTCGCGGTCACCAACCACCTGACGCAGAACATCGCCTCGATCCCGTTCCTGTGGGTGGCGCCGCTCTCCATCTACCTCATCACCTTCATCCTGTGCTTCGACCATCCGCGCTGGTACCACCGCGGGGTATTCATCGCGCTCGCGGCGGTGCTGCTCCCGGTAATGGCGTGGTATTCCGACTCGCTCGACCTGTGGACCGCGGCACCGCTCTACGCCGCGGGGCTGTTCGTCTGCTGCATGTTCTGCCACGGCGAGCTCACCCTGCTCAAGCCCGCCCCGCGCTACCTGACGACTTTCTACCTGATGGTATCCATCGGCGGCGCGATCGGCGCGCTGCTGGTCGGCGTGACGGCGCCCATCCTGCTCTCCGGTTACTACGAGCTCGGGATCGCGCTCACGGCATGCGCGGCGCTGCTCTACCACCGCACGCTTGCCGGCCGCTGGTGGCTTGCCGCCGCCACGCTGGCGGTGGTCGTCGCGACCGCCGCGTTCACCGTGGTGGGTGTGACCGAGTACCTGCAGAACACTCGCGTCATCGTGCGCAATTTCTACGGCGTCGTGCGCACGCGCGACTACGCGAATCCGGTCGCGTTCCGAGCGATGTACCACGGCGGCATCAACCACGGCGGGCAGCTGCTCGACGCCTCGCTGCGCGGCCGGCCCACCAGCTACTTCTCTCCGACCAGCGGCTACGGCCGCGTCTTCGCGAGCCTCCCCGATTCCCCGCGGCGCGTCGGCGTGATCGGCCTTGGGGCGGGCGCCCTCGCGGCCTACGCCCGGGCGGGGGATGTGTTCCGGTTCTACGAGATCGACCCCCAGGTCGCCGCCGTCGCGGTCTCGGAATTCACCTACCTGCGCGACAGCCCGGCGCAGGTGGACATCGTCCTGGGCGACGGCCGGCTCTCGCTCGAGCGGGAGCCCGTCCAGAACTACGACGTTCTTGCCGTCGATGCCTTCTCCGGGGATTCCATCCCGATGCACCTCCTCACGCGCGAGGCGATGGCGGTATATCTGCGCCACTTGAAGCCGGACGGCGTGATCGTGTTCCAGGCGACCAATCGTTTCGTCGATATCGCGCCGGTGGTCGAGCGCGTTGCCGCGTCCTTCGGCCTGACCGCGGTGCTGGTGTCGGACGTTGCCGAGAGCGACGAAGGAGCGGACTACTGGGTGTCGGACACGGACCAGATCATCGTCACGCGGAACGCGCGGTTGCTGGCGGCCGAGCCGATCCAGTCCATGGCACAGCCGCTACCGCCACGCCCGGATTTCCGGATCTGGACCGACGATTTCTACAATCTCCTGCGTATTCTGAAGCGGTGAGCATTATTACTGCTTGCTACTCACTGCCGATTACGTTTCGTCTTGATGAATTTTTGAGCAAACCAGACACGACCGCGTGGTTACGCCGGATGCACGGCAGTTCGCCGCGGTTACCCACAGCGTTATCCACAAAAATTGTGAATTGTTTACAGGCGCTCCCTCGCGCGCGGGTGCGCCACCCAGCGAGGGCGTCGGAGTTCATTCCCAGCGCCTGAATATTCAAGGACTTGTGTCGCCCTTGCCCCGGAGCGTTCTGCCGGGCCAGGAAACGGCCCAAGCCGCTAGAATCCGGGCGTGAGAACCCCCTCCGTGCTGTTGCTGGGAACGGCGCTCTGCCTGCCCGCGGTCGCCCAGGGCCAGGACCGCGTCGCGACCGTGACCGGGATCGCCATTACCCGGGGCGATCTTGCTTCCGGCGCAGCCGCCGTGCCGCGCGAGGCGCGGCTGCTGGAGCTGATCTGGCCGCGCATTGCCAGCGACTACGTGGCTGGCCACGGGCTCAGCGCGACACCGGCGGAGATCGAGGAGGTCATCGCATACCACCTTGAGTTCGAGCGCAGGGACCGGCTGCAACGGACACGCAAGCTCGCCGAGCTGGATGACAGGCTTGAAAACGGTGAGCTTGCGCCGGAAGAGCGCGCGCGGCTGGAGGACTTCCAGGCGACGCTGCGGCGCCTGGCGGCAAGCGATAAGGAGAAGGCATCGGTGCCGCCGCAGGACCGCGCGCACCTGCAGGCGCTTCAAGCGCCGTGGGTTGAGATGTGGAAGATGAACCGCGCGATCTACGAGCGCTACGGCGGCGCGGTGGCGCTGACTGAGATGGGTCCCTGGCCGCATGAGGCACGCGCGGCGCTGATCGCGGATTACGAGCGCCACGGCCTTCTCGAATTCGCGGACGCGGATCTGCGTGAGCGCTTCTACGCGATGCTGCAGCAACCGCCGTCCATGGTGGTGCCGCCCGACCGCGTCGACTTCACTCCTTACTGGAAGCGGCCGATTCCGCCGTCCTATTTCCCGGACTGACCCTCAGAGCTGGCGGACGAAGGTCTCGATACCCCGCAGGAGCATCTCGACCGCGATAGCGGTGAGGATGAGGCCCATCAGACGCTCGATGGCAAGCAGCGCCCGCTCGCCCGCGAGCTTGGCGATGCGCTCGGCGGCCGTCAGCACGCCCGCCGACACCAGCAACGCTACGGTCACGGCAACGCACCATTCAACCACGCGCTCTGGTGCCCGCGAGACCAGCAGCATCACGCTCGCGATGGCCGCCGGCCCCGCGATCGCAGG
>JAHZNX010000346.1 GCA_020028375.1 Betaproteobacteria bacterium
TCAGGCGCCCACAGCTTGATGTAACGGGCGGCCGTCGCGCCACCGTAACCACCGCCTATCACCACCACGCGCCCGCCGGAAGGACCGCCCATCCCCGCACAACCCGCCACCGCTGCGGCCCCGGTCGAGGCCGCCATCCACTTTACGAACTCGCGTCTGGAAAGTCTCATGGGCCCCTCCCTAGTAGTTGACCCGCGCCGCCGGGGCGGCGGCAGCCGGACCCTTCGTGATACCGGCGAAATAGCCCGCGATCGCCTCGAGCTGCTGGTCGCTGTAACCCTTGGCCTGCTGGTGCATGAGGGTCGCGGGACGCTTGCCCGACTTGAAATCCATCAGCATCTGCAGCAGCTCGCCCCGGTCCCGCCCCGCCAGGCTGGGTGGCACGTTGCCTACGCTGCGCCCGTCGGTTCCGTGGCACGTGAAGCAAGCGGACGCGAGGTTACGAGCGTAGGTCGGGTCCTGTGCCGCAGCAACGCCGGCGTATCCCGCACCAAGCAGCACGGCCGCGCAGCCGACGCGGATGAGCGTGGGTTTCATGGCATTCCTCCTGATGGACGAAAAATGGCGGTGCCGGAAGCCGCCGCCGTGACGGGATTGTTATCTGGCCATTAGTTTGTGACGAGGCCCTGCCCCCGTCAAGCGCGGCACGGGGGCACGCGCATACACGCGCTCGGGATGGCGAAAAACAAAACGCCCCGGTCCTTTTCGGTCACCGGGGCGTGCGGCCAGCCAAGAGAGCAGGATCAGGCGACGCTGGCGGGCTCCTCGGCGAACGTGAGCTTGATCTTCTCGTCGGGGCCGATGTCCACGGTCACCCCGCCCCCGTGCGCGAGGCGCCCGAACAGCAGCTCGTCGGCGAGCGCCGAGCGGATCGTGTCCTGGATCAATCGCGCCATCGGGCGCGCGCCCATCTGGGGATCAAAGCCCTTGGTGCCCAGGTATTCCCGCAGCGCCGGAGTAAAGGTCGGGTCCACCTTCTTCTCCGCGAGCTGCTCCTCGAGCTGCATCAGGAACTTGTCCACCACCCGCAGGATGATGTCGCGATCGAGCGCGTTGAACGAGATGATGGCGTCGAGCCGGTTCCTGAATTCCGGCGTGAACATCCGCTTGATCTCGGCCATCTCGTCGCCAACCTGCACGGTGGGGGTGAATCCCATCCCGCTCTTCGACAGCTCCTGCGCGCCCGCGTTGGTGGTCATGACGATGCACACGTTGCGGAAATCGGCCTTGCGCCCGTTGTTGTCGGTCAACGTCCCGTGGTCCATCACCTGCAGCAGGATATTGAAGATGTCCGGGTGCGCTTTTTCGATCTCGTCCATCAGCAGCACCGAGTACGGGTGCTTGACTATCGCCTCCGTGAGCAGCCCCCCCTGGTCGAAGCCGATGTATCCCGGGGGCGCACCGATCAGGCGCGAGACGGCGTGCCGCTCCATGTACTCCGACATGTCGAAGCGGATCAGCTCCACGCCCATGATGTAGGCCAGCTGGCGCGCGACCTCGGTCTTGCCCACGCCGGTCGGCCCCGAGAACAGGAAGTTGCCGATCGGCTTCTGCGGATTGCCGAGCCCGCTGCGCGCCATCTTGATGGCCGCCGCAAGCGCGTCGATCGCTCTGTCCTGACCGAATACCACGGCCTTCAAGTCGCGGTCGAGGTTCTTCAGCGCGCTGCGGTCGTCCACCGACACCGCCTGCACCGGCACGCGCGTGATCTTGGCGATGATCTCCTCGACCTCGTGCTTGCCGATGATGCGCTTCTGCTTGGCCTTCGGCAGGATCTTCTGCGCCGCGCCGGCCTCGTCGATCACATCGATCGCCTTGTCCGGAAGATACCGGTCATTGATGTAGCGAGCCGAGAGCTCGGCCGCGGCGGTCAGCGCCGAGGGCATGTACTTCACGCCGTGGTGCGCCTCGAAACGCGACTTCAGCCCCTTCAATATCGCGATGGTCTCGGATACCGAGGGCTCGACGATGTCGATCTTCTGGAAACGGCGCGAGAGCGCGTGGTCCTTCTCGAACACGCCGCGGTATTCCTGGTAGGTGGTCGCGCCGATGCACTTCAGCTGGCCCGACTGCAGCGCGGGCTTGAGCAGATTGGAGGCGTCCAGCGTGCCGCCCGAAGCGGCCCCCGCGCCGATCAGCGTGTGGATCTCGTCGATGAACAGGATCGCGTTGGGGTTGTCCACCAGCTGCTTCAGCACCGCCTTCAGCCGCTGCTCGAAATCGCCGCGGTACTTGGTGCCGGCGAGGAGTGCCCCCATGTCGAGCGCGTAGACGTGGCAGCGCTTGAGCACTTCGGGCACGTCGGCCTCGACGATACGGCGCGCGAGGCCCTCGGCGATGGCGGTCTTGCCCACGCCCGCTTCGCCCACCAACAGCGGATTGTTCTTGCGCCGGCGGCACAGCGTCTGGATCACGCGCTCGATCTCCCTCTCGCGCCCGATCAGCGGATCGATCTTGCCCGAGAGCGCCATCGAATTGAGGTTGAGCGTGTAATTCTCGAGCGCGCCGCCCGGCGCGGCCTCCTGCTCGGTCTCGGTCTCGTGGTCGCCCTTCGACTGGGCGGCCTGCGGCACCTTGGTGATGCCGTGCGAGATGAAGTTCACGACGTCGAGCCGCGTGACGCCCTTCTGGTGCAGGAAATAG
>JAHZNX010000107.1 GCA_020028375.1 Betaproteobacteria bacterium
GGATTGACCCTCCCGGCGATCGAGCACCAGTCGCTGGAGACGGTGGCGCAGGCTGCCCAGATCGCGCACGGAAGGGTTCCAAAAGGAGCGGTCAACGCAGAACACTGGAAAAGAAAGCCATGAAAACGGTCCTGATTACGGGCGCCACGGGAGATGTCGGCAGTCACCTGCGGCGTGAGCTCGCCGGCAAATACAATCTGCGGCTGTCCGACAGGCGGCCGCTGAAACCCGCAAGCAACGAGATATTCGTCAAGGCGGACATCTCGAGGATGCCCGACGCGCTGCGCATCACCAAGGGGGTGGATGCGATCGTCCATCTCGGCGGCTACTCGGTGGAGGGGCCGTGGAAGCCGATCCTGCAGGCGAACATCATCGGCTGCTACAACGTGTTCGAAGCCGCGCGCCGCAACGGCGTCAGGCGGATCCTCTTCGCCACCAGCAACCACGCGGTGGGGTTCTACCGCCGCGACCAGACGATCGATCACCGCGTCTACCCGAAGCCCGACGGCCGCTACGGGGTTCGGGAACGTGAACCCGGAACCGATCGACAAGCGGCGGCTCTCGATCTGGCTGAGTCCGCGCGACCTCGCGCAGCTGGTGACGATCGGCATCGAGCATCCGGAGATCCGTTTCGAGATCGTCTACGGCACCTCCGGCAACACGCGCACCTGGTACGACAATTCCAACGCGGCCCGACTCGGCTACCGGCCGGCGGACAACAGCGAAGTCTACGCCCCGGATGTGCTGGCGCGCGAGAAGCCCGGGCACCCGCGCGGGGAGATGTACCAAGGCGGCCTGTTCGTGCACTCCGAGGACGTGACGAATCCCGCGCCACTCCCGCGGAAAGCGGGCAGGAGGAAGCGGTGAGGGGAAACGGCGCTACCAGGAGTGCCGCTGAAATGAAATCGGGGCGGCCTGAGCCGCCCCGACTGCATCGCGGAACCCCTGTGTTGCGCCTTTTCTAGGTTCTCAGCATCTCCGGCTTGATCGGGAGCTTGCGGATGCGCTTCCCGGTCGCGGCGAAGATCGCGTTGCACACCGCGGGCGAGATCGGGTTGGTGCCGGGCTCGCCGGCGCCGCCCTGCTCGCCCTTGCCTTGCAGTATGTGCACCTCGACCTTCGGCATTTCGTCCATGCGCGCCATCTTGTAGTCATTGAAGTTTGACTGCTCGACGCGCCCGTTGCGGATGGTAACCTCGCCGTAGAGCGCGGCGTTGAGTCCGTAGTAGATCGCGCCCTCGACCTGCGCCGCCACGGTGTCGGGATTGACGACCCAACCGGAGTCGATCGCCGCCACCACGCGGTGCACTTTCACCTTGCCGTCCCTCGCCACCGACACCTCCGCGACCTGCGCGCAGTAGCCGCCGTAGGCGAAGTGCGCCGCGATGCCGCGATGCACCCCGGCGGGCAGCGGTTTCCCCCAGCCCGCCTTCTCCGCCGCGAGATCGAGCACGGCGCGAAGCCGCGCCGCATGTGGCTTCCCGAAGAGCTGGCGACGGTACTGATAGGGGTCTTTTCCGGCCGCGTGCGCAAGCTCGTCGACGAAGCTCTCCAGGATGAAGCCGTTCTGCGTGTTGCCGACCGAGCGCCAGAATCCGGACGGCACCCCTTGGTTGTTGTTCACGTAGTCCACGAGCACGTTGGGTATGTCGTACGGGAAGTAGTCCCCGGCGCCCTGCGTGGAGGTGGGGTCGTGGCCGTCCTTGCGCAGAAAGTGCCCGAAGGTCTTGAAGTACTGCAGGATCGAAGTTCCCACGATGCGGTGGCGCCACGCCGTCGGCATGCCGTCCGGTCCGAGCGCCGCCTGCAGTACGTTGTGCGACGCCGGGCGATAGAAGTCATGCTGAATATCGTCCTCCCGTGTCCACACCACCTTCACCGGCACGTTGCCCGCGGCGCGCGAAGTCTCGGCCGCTTCGACCACGTAGTCGCTCTCGAGCCTGCGCCCGAAGCCGCCCCCGAGATAGGTCGTGTGCACCGTGACCGCCTTGGGCGGCAGGCCGGTCGCCTGGGCGACCGCATGCTGGTTCCACGATTGCGCCTGGGTCGAGGCCCAGATCTCGCACGAATCGCCCTTGAAGTGCGCAGTTGCGTTCATGGGCTCCATGCAAGCGTGCGCGAGGAACGGAAGCTCGTAGACCGCCTCCACCCGTTTTGCGCCTCCCGCCAGCGCCGCGGCGACGTCGCCCGTCTTCAGCCGCTCGGCGGCGGTGGGGCCCTTCGCGAGGGCTGCCCACTGACTGTACATGTCGGCCGAGCTGACCTTCGCGAGCGGCCCCTCGTCCCACGTGACTTCCAGCGCATCGCGGCCCTTCTTCGCCGCCCAGAAGCTGTCGGCGACGACCGCGACACCGGAGCTGATCTGAACGACTTTCTTGACGCCCGGCACCCTGAGGGATTTTTCAGCGTTAAAGCTTGTCACCTTGCCGCCGAACACCGGGCAGCGCGCGACCGTGGCGACGAGCATGCCCGGGCGCTTCACGTCGAGTCCGTAGACCGCCCGTCCGGTGACCTTGAGCGGAATGTCCTGGCGCGGGGTCGCCTTTCCGACGATCTTGAATTCGGACGGCTGCTTCAGCGCCGGCTCGTCGGGCGCGACCTGCCGCGCCGCATCGTTCGCGACCGCGCCGTAGGTCACCTTTCTGCCACTCGGCTTGTGGACCACGTGGCCGTTCTCGGCGATGCATTCCGAGCGCAGCACCTGCATCCTCTCGGCGCCCGCCGAGATCAGCATGAAGCGCGCCGCCGCGCCCGCGTGCCGCACCTTGTTGCCGAAGTTGCGTATGCTGGAGCTGCCCCCGGTCGCCTGGAAGCCGCCCACCGCCTTGAAGCCGATGTAGCGCGGGTTCCCGAACGCCGGGTCGATGCCGCCCTGTTCGATGCGCAGGTTCCGGAGATCGACTTCGAGCTCCTCGGCGAGCAGCATGGCAAGCCCGTTGTGCACGCCCTGTCCCATCTCCACCTGCCCGCAGACGAAGGTGACCCGGTTGTCGGTGCCGACCTTGACGTAGGCATTGAGCTTGGCCGGTCCCGCGGCCGCCTCCGCAGCGCTCGCCGCGACCGGCAGGTGAAAGCCGATCACCAGCCCGCCGCCGGTGGCGGCGCCGGCCTTGAGGAAGGATCGGCGACCCTGATTGACTGTGGCACGCATGTTAGGCCCCCTTTCTCATCGTCGCCGCCGCGGCGTGGATCGCCTTGCGGACGCGGTTGTAGGTACCGCAGGTGCAGATGTGCCCCACCATCGCCTTTTCGATCTCGGCGTCGCTCGGGGACTTGTTCTTCGCGAGCAGCGCCGCCGCGGACATGATCTGTCCCGACTGGCAGTAGCCGCATTGCGGCACCTGTTCCGCGACCCAGGCTTTCTGGACCGGATGAGAGCCGTCCCGGGACAGGCCTTCTATGGTGGTGACGCTTTTGCCCGCGACCTGGGATACCTCGGTGTTGCAGGACCGCACCGGCTCGCCGTTGACCAGCACGGTGCACGCGCCGCACAGCGCAGCGCCGCAGCCAAACTTGGTGCCGGTGAGTCCGAGGTTCTCGCGCAGCACCCACAGCAACGGCATCTGTGGATCGCCGACACTGAGCTTGTGGGTTCTGCCGTTGACGTTGAGGGTGAGCGCGGTGGCCATCTTGTTTTCCTCCTTGAGCCGGTGGGGCGATCAATTTATTCCTGCCGCATCGCGCTGGCAAGCGGCCCCCGAAGGCCATGATTTGTCTGAGGTACGGAACGGTCCGACCCTGCAACCTGGCCGGCAGGTGCCGCCGTGCCGCAATCAGCTCAGCAGGAAGCGCGTGACGGCCGCGATCTGCTCCCGGTTCATCAACGCGGGCGCGTGGCCCGCGCCCGCGAATTCCACGACCTGAAGATTGGGCTTTTCCGCCTGCATCCGGTCCACGGTGGCGCGCGTGAGCACGTCGGAATCCGCGCCGCGCAGCACCAGCACCGGGCAGCGCACCTGCGCCCAGACGCCCCACAAGTCGATGCCGGCGAGAAAGTTGGGGCCAAGCGGAAACTCCGGGTCCGAGTGACCGCGCAGCATCTCGCCGATTCCCGGGTCGTAACGCAACCGGTAATCACCCGGCTTCGCCTTTAACACGCTGTGCCGCGCGAGATGGCGCCACTGCTCGTCCGTGAGCCGGCCGAAGGGCGCGCAGGCCTCGCGGAGCCATGACTCGGCCGCGGCCACGGATTCGAACGAGCGCCCCCCGCCCACGTATCCCTTCAACCGGTAGAGTGAGCCCCAGGAAACGAATGGCCCGATATCGTTCAGCACGAGCCGCCGGATCGGCGAGCCCGGTTTCGCCGCGAGCAGCATCCCGATCAGCCCGCCCATCGAGGTGCCCACCCAGTCGATCCGTTTCGAGGCGCGGCGGAAGACGGGCCAGCGGCCGAACAGACCCGCTAACACCGACCGCCTCGGCGCTGTCACCCGCGCCAGCAGGACTGCGGCGTCGGCAAGGTAGGTGGAGAAGCTGTAATCCTTCTTGTCGGCGAGCCACTCGCTATCGCCGCGCCCGACCACGTCCGGGCAGATCACGCGGCACTTTTTTCGCGCCAGCTCGGCGGCGAGGAAATCGAAATCGCGGCTGTTGCGCGCGAGACCATGCACGCACAGCACGACGTGGTTGCTCGCGACGCGCCCCCAGTCGAGGTAGGCGATGCGGTGAAAGCCGCCGGGAGACAGGCTGAGGACCGAGCCGCGTGAGTAACTCATTGCCCCACTGCCGAAGCAAACATCATGCCGGGACCGTCAGCGTCGCCGTCGTGCCCGCTCAGCGCGCAAAGCGCTTCGCAATTTCCTCGCTCTTCGCTTTCTCGATGAAGCGCTCGCCGTCCTCGGCGAGCAGCAGGCGCTCCGCCACGAGCTTCTTCACCGCCGCTTCCACCCGGCGCACGTAGCCGGCGTGGTCGCCATAGCGCTCATCGAGCGAGGGACGGGGATCGTTATGGGCCTCGCGCTCGGCGCGGGTGGCGGCGAAGGGCACATAGGTGCCGAAGCGATCGCACAACTCCCCCTCAGGGAAGGGCGCCTTGTAGAGGTTCCAGCCGGTGTAGGTTGCGAGCGGCACTGCGATCTCGGGCAGCAGGATGCCTGAGGTCTCGTTGCCGTCGGCGTCCACCTGCGGAACGAGCGGGCGATAGGGCCGCGACATGTCCATCTCGGGCTTAACCCAGTCCTTCAGAACGCCGAACTCGCTCATGCGTCGGGCGACCACCACGCCAGGGATTGCGGGAAACGCGAGCTTGCCGGGCATCACCAGCGTGCCGTCCGCGAGTCGCGGCGTGCGCGAGGCGGGCGGCGCTTTCCCCTCGCTCACCCACTCGTCGAGCGCGGCGAGGAGCGCGCGCAGCGCCGGCGTCGGGTTGTGCGCGTTGCGCGGATTAACGCACGGCCCCGCCGTGGACGTCATCCACGCCTGGCCGCCATGCTGCGTGCCGCCAATCATGTAGCCGCGGGCGCTGGCCGGGTGCGCCACGTCGCGCGTGCCGGGCGGATCGGTGACGAGCAGCGACGCGCCCTTCTGCCAGTACTCGGTCGAGGTATTGGTTTCCATCCACAGCGGATCGAAGCCGTCGTTCCTCAGCAAACCGCCGGTCCGCCCGGTCACCGGGTCGGTCATGCGCGCCGTGGAGAAGGGAAAGGCGTTTTCCGGGAACGCGTGGTCCTCGTGCTGGGTATTGGTGCGTGCAGGCTGGCCGAATTCGTAATTGAGGAACACGCCGCCCACGCCTGCCGTGTGCGCCAGCACGCCGTCGAACACCTTGCGGGCGGATTCGTCCTGATTGAAGCCTTGCGCGACGTGATTGCGCAGGTAGCGCCCGCTTTGCGAGCGGCCGAACGCCAATGCGTGCCGGAGGCCCGCGCCCGCCGGATTGGCGTTGCCCTTCGAATCCGCCGCTTCGTAGCGCAGGAACGAGACGAGGTCGCGCGTCGCCGCGAGTCCGGTGCCCAGCACGCGCGGATGCTTCGCTGGATAGTGCAATTCATAGAGCGAGCCGGGCTCTGGGAGCGTGCCTTCCGGGAGCAGGCGAATCTCGCGCGCGTTGACGAAGGCCCAGCCGTCCCCCGAGACCTCGCGCCGCGGATCGGTTTCGGCCCGCCGCACCGTGAGCCTGGCCTGGGACGGGTCCAGCGTCGCCGCTTCGTGCGTCAGCCGGAAAGTCTTGCGCAGGGGCCCCCGCCCGCCGCTCATGAGCTCGTCGCGGATCACGCGCACGATCGGCGCACCTCCGTTCATGGCGATCACGGGCTTCATCGCGAGACCAGCGTTGGAGCGCGGCGCATCCGGGTCCCAGCCGCTCCACACGATCACGTAGCCACGGCGCAGGATGAGCCCGTTGCCGGCATCCTCCGCGGCGCGCGGGTCATTGCGGACGGTGCGCGAGTCCCCGAACACCCAGTGGGCGTATTGCCGGCCGCGATTGGTGACGTCGTAGAGGATCTTGCCGCTGCCGCGCGCCGGGTCCGTCGGCCGCAGGATGTAGAAGTCCGCCTCGTATTCGACGCGGCCGGCAGCGTTCTTCGGTGCCTTGTCGAGGTTGACGATGACCTTGTTGCGCGGATCGGCGGGGTCAAGCTCACCCCTGAACGTGCCCTTCACGCGCTCGTATGCCCCGGCGTCTCCGAACGCCATGCCGTCGGCGAACGGCTCGATGGCCGTGACGTTGATCTCGGTCAGCCGTGCCGCGGCGGGCGCTGCGGCGAAAACGAGCGCACACGCAACGGCACTCGCAGCGATTGCCTTCTTCATAAAACGCTCCTCCTGATCTTGCCTTACATCTTAGCGCGGTGCGGCCTCGCCGAGAACCGGTCCCAGCATTTCGCGCATGTGCTCCCAGTGCGAGCCTTCCCAGTAGATGCGCTCGCAGCCGGGGCAGCGAGCGAACTGCGTATAGCGCGCGGCGATCGGCTCCGGCACTCGCGCGGCCACCGCGTCGCTCTCGGCCGCCTCGAGGCGGACGTTGCAGTGCAGGCACAGCGTGAAGGGCTGCGCGCGCCGCGCTAGCGCATAGCGCGCAATGACCTCGTTCAGCTGCGCTTCGGGCTTCCGCGCGTGCACGTAGCAGCCGCGCAGCACGTCGCGGCACTTGAGCAGCTCGCGGTCGCGGGTGAGCAGGATCCGGCGCTCGCGATCGAGCAGGTCCAGGATGTGCCGGTCGGCGTATGCGTTTTCGAACAGGGTGTCGAATCCCAGCATGCGCAGCAGGCGCGCCAGTCCCCCGAGGTGCGCGTCGGCGATGAAGGAGGGCGTCTCGTCCATTACGAGGTCGGCGGCGTGCTGGGGGAAGACCTCGACCGCGTCGGCTTCGCGCACGATGCGCGAAAGCGTCGCCGGCTGGCCGTTTACAATGAGCCGGCCGGCCTCGGTATGGGGCACGCCGAGTGACTCGATCGCGTTCTTGAGGGTCGCGGCGCGGGCGCACGCGTGGGAGAGGGCGCCGCCGCGCTTCCCGTAGGGAAGAAACCCCGCGAGCTCTCCGTGGAACCGGAAAGTGGCGGTCGCCATGGTGTCGTAGAATACTTCAAGGATTCGCCCATGACGACCAGCAAGAAGAAGCTGCTCCTGCCGGACGCGATGGCGCGCCCCGGCTGGGAGCTGGCACGGAGCCGCGCGGACGTCGATGCGGTGCCGTTCGCTCCGACGGCTCCCAACCCCGAATTCCGGCGGCTGCTGCACGACGCGGACGGAGTCGCGCTCACCAGCACGCCGCTCACCGCAGCCGACGTCGAGGCCGCGCCGCGGCTGCGCGCGGTCGGGCGCATCGGCGTGGGCTATGACGCGGTGGACATCGCGGCGCTCAACGCCCGCGGCATCCCGCTGATGACCTGCGGGACCGACAATTCGCCGACCGTGGCGGAGTACGCCTTGTTCATGATGCTCGCGCTTGCCAAGGGCGGCTCAACGATGGACGCGCTCCCGCGGCAGGGGCGCTGGCCGGAGCGCTACAACTCTCTTCCCACCGAGCTGCTCGGCAAGACGCTGCTCGTCGTCGGTTTCGGGCGTATCGGCACGCGCGCCGACTTCGTCACCGTCCACTGCCCGAAGACGAAGGAGACGACCCACATGTTTGACGCAGCCCGCATCGCGAAAATGAAGCCCGGGGCGCGCCTCATCAACACCGCGCGCGGCGGCATCGTGGACGAGGCGGCGCTCTACGCCGCGCTCGCCGCGGGCAAGCTCGCCGGCGCGGGCATCGACGTGTTCTCCCCGGAGCCGCCGTTGACTGACAATCCGCTTTTCACGCTGAAGAACGTCATCGTCGCCCCGCACATGGCCGGGAACTCGCGCGAGTCGCTCGACCGCAAGTCGCTTACCGTGGTGCGCAATCTCCTTTCCGTGCTCGACGGCGCGCCCCGGACCGAATACGTCGTCAATCCCGAAGCGCTTCAGAAACGGTGACGAGATACGGGTGATGAGGTACGGGTGACGAGATACAGGTGACGAGATACAGTTAAGGGGGTCTTGGCGGCTTAAGAACAGTTCTTCGTCACCCTTAATCGTCACCATTATTCGTCACCCCTAATCGTCACTTTTTTCTCCGAAGGAGTAAACATGACCCGCATTCTGGCATTCGCTGCCGCGGCATTCTTCGCGGCGGGCGCCCACGCGCAGGCGCTCGGCTTCGGCAGCGCGCCCCAGGGCTCGATCGGCTACAACATGAGCTCGGCGATTGCCAAGACCATCGCCGAGGCCGAAGGCATCCAGAGCCGCGTGCAGCCGTACTCGGGCTCGAGCGCGGTGCTGCCGCTGGTGAACTCGGGCGAGCTCGACCTCGCGGTGTGCAACGTGCTCGAGATGCAGGAGGCGGCGAACGGCGAAGGGCCGTACGCCGGCCGCAAGCAGGCGAATCTGCGCGTGCTCGGCGTGATCTTCCCGCTCCAATCGAGCATTTTCGTGCGCAAGGACTCCCCGATCCGGACGCTTGCCGAGTTGAAGGGCAAGCGCCTGCCCTATGGTTTTTCCGCGCAGGTCACGCTGGAGCGGATCGTCGACGCGATCATCGCCACCGGCGGCCTCACTCGCAAGGACGTCGTGCCGGTGCTGGTGCCCAACGTGGTCCGCGGCGCCGACGACTTCATGGAGGGCAAGATCGACGGCGGCTTCTTCGCGATCGGCGCGGCGAAGGTGGCCGAGGTGGACAAGTCGGTCGGCGGCATCCGCTACCTGCCGGTAGCGGACGATCCCAACGCGCTTGCCGCGATGCGCAAGCTGATGCCCTACGCCTACGTCATCGAGGTGAAGCCGTCGCCCGCGTTCGTCGGGCTCGACGGCCCGACCAAGCTGATGGCCTACGACTA
>JAHZNX010000347.1 GCA_020028375.1 Betaproteobacteria bacterium
GCCTCTCCCGCAACGTCCGCAAGAATACCGAGGGCGTCGCCGAGCCCCTCAAACACTCGCGCCCCAACGATCTTGTCATCGGGCAGAGCGATCAGTCCCGGGCGCATTGTCAGCAGATGGCCCGCGAGATTCCCGCTGTCCACCGACGAAATGTAGAGAGGCGGCAGCGGCTGCAGAGACTGCGTGTCGTACCAGTTGTAGAAGTGACCCTGGTACCGTTCCAGGGCCGCCATCGTGTGGAGTGCATTCGCCGTGCGCTCGATAAGTTGTCCGGCCGGAATGTAGCCGAAGTCGTACGCGGACAAATTCGCGAGCAGCGCAAATCCCATGTTGGTCGGCGACGTGCGATGCGCGAGCGCGGCACTGCGATATTCCTGATAGTTATCCGGTGGCAGCCAATGTTCTTCCGGGCCGACGAAGGTTTCGAAGAACGCCCAGGTCTTGCGCGAAATCTTCCGGAGGAAGAGGAGCTGGTCGGCCGTCAGTCTCGCTTCGCGCCGGGCGAGCGGCCGGCTGATCCACCAGGCGACGCCGGGGGCGGCAAACCAGAGGCACAGTATCGGCCCGGCCACCACCAGCGCGGCCGGATTCGATGCCGCCAGATAGACCGCCGTGGCAGAGGCGATCACGGGCGCGATCCACATCGACTGGCAGGAGGCGATGAACCCCGTGTGGCTCAGACGCTCCGTCTCGCCCGACGGACTCCATTCCAGCAGTCGCTTGCGCGTGACCAGCATCCGCCCGGCCGTGCGTGCGATCGCATCCAGACTGAAGAACGCCTCATACGGAAGGCATACGAGCGTATACGCCGCCTGGGCGAAGTGCCGGCCCGCTGCGCGTAACGCCGCGGCGAGATGCGGGAGCAGCAGCACATCGTCCGGTTTCCGGAACAATTCCAGAATGGAGGCGATCAAGGGCGGAATCAGGATGATTCCGATCACGGCCAGGGTCCAGAACCAGGCGGGTGACAGGGCCGTCCAGCCCAGCAGCAGCAGGAGCGTCAACGCCAAAGGCACGAGACTGCGCCGAAGGTTGTCGAGCATCTTCCATTGGGAGAGATGCGAGAGCGGATTTGGCTGGCGGCTGGCGCCGTCGCCCGGAACTCGGGGTAGCAGCCACGGTGCAATCTGCCAATCCCCGCGAATCCAGCGGTGCCGGCGGCTCACGTCCGCGCCATAGCGGGAAGGATAATCCTCGTATAAGTGCACGTCGCTCAACAGCCCGGCGCGCGCGTAACACCCTTCCAGCAGGTCGTGGCTGAGTATCTGGTTCTCGGGAAAGCGTCCCGTGAGCGAGCGCTCGAATGCATCGACGTCATAGATCCCCTTGCCGATAAACGAGCCCTCGCCGAACACGTCCTGGTACACATCGGAGACGACGCGCGTATAGGGGTCGATGCCGGGTTCACTCCCGCATAGCCGTGCATACCGTGAACGATTCGTACTGGGCAGGCCTACGGCCATGCGCGGCTGCAGGACGCCGTACCCCTCGCAGACGCGCTGCTGGTCTTCAATGTAGCGCGCACGATTCAGCGGGTGCGCCATGGCTCCGACAAACTGGCGCGCCGCATCGCGCGGTAGTTGCGTATCCGTGTCCAGGGTGATCACGTACTTCACGCCCGGCAAGGCTGCGGTCTCACCCGCGACGAGCGCGAAGCGATCGGTTGAGCCGCCGCGCAACAGCGAATTCAAGTCCGCCAGCTTCCCGCGCTTGCGCTCGTAACCCATCCAGATCCGCTCCTGGGGATTCCAGCGGCGCGGGCGATGGAGGAGAAAGAACGGGTCGCCTCTTGCGCTCCGGTACTTTTCGTTCAGCTCCTCGATTCTTTTCCGGGCCAGCAGCAGCAGCGGTTCGTCCTCCGGCAGCGTTTCCTCGTGCGCGTCCTGAAAATCGGTGAGCAGGCCGAAGCGCAGGTTTTCGTCCTGATTCGCCAGGTACCGGACTTCAAGCGCCTCGACCAGATCCTCGATGTCCTGAGCGCTGATGAGCATGGACGGGACCACCACCAGCGTCCGGGATTCCGGCGGAATTCCCCCGGAAAAGTCCATTCGTGGCAGCGGATGCGGCGTTGCCAGCAACGTGGCCACCCAGTTCACCAGCGCGACCGCCAGATGACTGGCGCACAGCAGCGCGAGGACGCCGATCAGCGCCATTGCCCAGCCGGGCACCCCGCTCGCATGCGCTTTCGCCAACAGGCCTGCGGCGAGGATCGCCGTGATCAGCAATATCGTGCCCAGATACAGGAACAACGGGTACCGCCCCCCCGTTCTCCGCAGAGCCTCGGAGACAAGGAGGCGCGCCTCCGCCTCTCGTTCGAGCTGGGGCAGTCCCTTGTCGATCAGGTAGAACCCGACGTGTGCTGCTCGATCGTCACCGTCTTTCCTGGCCGCGCCGTCGTGCGCCAGCTGGATCGCTTTGCGCGCCACCTCGATTTCCGACAGGTGGCTCGCTTTCGCTATCCTTTCCACGACGTGCCGGTAGCGGTCACGGGTGCCAAAATCCATCTTGCCGTAGACCCCGCCCGGATCCTCCTGCAGTTTCTTCTCGACGACGCTCATCGACTCGACGAACTCGCGCCAGTCCATCGCTCCCAGGAAGCGGAGGCTGCCGATGCTGTTGCTGATGGACACCT
>JAHZNX010000348.1 GCA_020028375.1 Betaproteobacteria bacterium
CCGCCCACCAGGCCCGCCGCCTGGAGCGTCGTGCGCGCCGGGGGGTCGCTCGGAAAGTAGGCGTTGAAGACCTCGTTCATCGCCATGAGCTCGCCGAGGTCGGTCATGTAGATCGTGACCTTCACGACCTTGCCGAGCGAAGAGCCGCCCGCCTCCAGCACGGCCTTGAGGTTTTCGCACACCTGGCGCGTCTCGGCCTCGATCCCGCCCTCCGCGATGCGCCCGGTCCCGGGAACCCTCCCGAGCTGGCCCGAGGCGTACACCCAGTCTCCCACCTTGATCGCCTGCGAGAGCGGCACCCTCGCCGGTGGAACCTTGTCCGTGTGCACGACACGCCTTTTCATGATTTCTCTTTCCTTGCAGGGGCTACTGGTCACCCGTTCATTGGGGTTCGATCTTCGCGGCGCGCGTGATCTCCGCGTAGCGCTTGAGATCCGCCTGGAACAGCTTCGCCCACTCGGCAGGCGTGTGGCCCTGGGGCTCGTAGCCGTTGTTCAGGAAAGTGTCGCGCACGTGGGGCACCTGCAATGCCTTGTAGATCGACTCCTGCACCTTCTTCACGACCGCGGGCGAAGTCTTGGCCGGCGCGAACACGCCGTGCCAGCCGGCGTCGGCGAGAAATCCCGGTATCGCCGCCTCCGCGACGGTGGGCACGTCCGGCATTGCGCTAAGCCGCTTGCTGCCGGTAAAGGCCAGCCCCTTCAGCCGGCCCGCCTTGACGTGGGGGATGCCGACCGCCGGCGCCGGGAAATGCAATTGAACCTCGCCCCCGACCACCGCGGTTACGGCGGGTCCGCCGCCCTTGTACGGAACGTGCAGCATTTCGATGCCGGCCTTGGTCGCAAAGAGCGCGCCGGTTAAATGCTGTCCGTTGGCCACTCCCGCGGAGCTGTAGCGAACGCCGCCTGGCTCCTGCTTCGCCAGGGCGATCAATTCCCTGACCGTATTCGGGGGAAACTTGGGATGAGCCACCATCAGGTAGCCCGTGCCGAGAGCGACGTCGGTGACCGGCGCAAAGTCCTTCACCACGTCGAACGGCATCTTCTTGACGATGGACGGGTTGACCGCGAACGAAAAGGATACGTGGAGCAAGGTGTAGCCGTCGGGCGTCGCATTCGCGACGATGTGCGAGCCCAGTATGCCGTTGGCGCCGCCGCGGTTGTCGATCACGACGGTCTGCCCGAGCTCCTTCTCCACCTGCGGCCACAGGACCCGGCCGAAGACGTCCACGTTGCCGCCCGGCGGGAACGGGATAAGGACCCGGACCGGCCGCGTGGGATAGGCCTGTCCCGAGCCTGCCGAGGTGGCCTGGCCGTGCGCGAATCCCGCCGCAAGCAATGCGATGCCCGTAACGATCAGCGTCAGGTATCGATGCATGGTGTTTCCTCCTCGAAGTGTTATTGTCCTTCCGGCATCCCGTGAATTCAGTCGCCCTTGATGCCCGCCGCCTTGATGATCTTGCCCCAGCGCGCGTAGTCCTCGCGTATCAATTGCGCCAGCGCCTGCGGCGAGCTCGTCACGATGTCGACGCCCTGCGGACCGAGCTTCGCCTTGACCTCCGGCACGTTCAGCACCTGCGCGATACCCGCGCTCACCTTCGTCACGATCGACGCGGGAACCTTCGCGGGCATCGTCACGCCGAGCCAGATGTCGAGCGCGTAGCCGGGATAGCCGGATTCGGCGATCGTCGGCGTATCAGGCAACAACGGGGAGCGCCGGGAACTCGCAGCCGCAAGCAGCCGCACCCGGCCGTCCTTGATGTGCGGCAGCAGCGTGTTCCCGGCGCCGATCCACACCTGGATGCGGCCTGGCAAAAGATCGTTGATCGCCGGCGCCGCGCCCTTGTAGGGAACGTGCAGCATCTGGATGCCCGCGTAATACTGAAGCATCGCGGTGCCCAGATGCTGCGGGCTGCCGTTGCCCGAGGACCCGTAGTTGAGTGCTCCCGGCTTCGACTTCGCGAGCGCCACCAGCTCCTGGACCGACTTCGCCGCGAGGGACGGATGGACCACCAGCAGAAAAAGAATGCGCGCGTGCTGCGTGACCGGAGTGAAGTCCTTGAAGGGGTCGAACGGAACTTTATCGATGTGCGGATTGACCGTCAGGATGTTGTCGGTCGTCAGCAGCCAGGTGTAGCCGTCGGGCGTGCTCCTGGCCACGATTTCCGCAGCGAGATTGTGATTCGCTCCCGGGCGGTTATCCACTACGATCTGCTGTTGCCAGGGTCCGGACAGCCCGCCCGAGATCGTGCGCGCCGTGAGATCGGGCGATCCGCCGGGCGGCAGCGGCACCACGAACCGGATCGGCCGCCTCGGATAAACCTGTCCTGAGTCTGTCGAAGGGTCCTGCGCGGACGTCGCGCCGGCGGCGGCCAGAAGCAATGCAGCAAGACAGGAAATGATTCGCATGCAGAGCCCCTCCTTCTCGCGACTGGCCCGCGTGCCGCGCTCCCTGCTGCACGTTTGCAGCCTGGGCCGGTATTTTGGCTTTGAGTGTAACAGAGGGCGGTCCGCGCGGCCGCCTGGCCGTCGGAGACAGGCGCCAAAGTTCACGATAAACTGGTACGAGTTCGTCCCGGATCGTTCTCGAACAGGCGCGAATAACTCAGGAGGAGTCCATGCGAATCAAGCGGTCCGTTCGCGACGCTCGGCGACCTGATCGACAAGGGATTCAAGCTCTACATGAAGCAGAACGCCGACAAGCTGCCACCCGGAGTAAAGATCGAGCTCATCATCCGCGATGACGGCGGCCCCAACCCCGACAAGGCAAAACAGCTCCTGCAGGAATTGATCGTGCGCGACCGGATCCAGTTTCTCACGGGCGTCGTTTTCACGCCCAATGCTCTCGCCATGGCGCCGCTCACCCAGGAAGCGAAGGTGCCATTCTTCATCATGAACGCGGGTACTTCTGTGATCACGGAACGTTCCCCCTACATTGCGCGCTTCTCGTTCACGCTGTGGCAGTCTTCCTATCCCCTCGGCGCGTGGGCGTCAAGAAGATATAAGCGCGCCTACATCGCGGTCAGCGATTTCGCCCCCGGCCACGACAGCGAGGCAGGGTTCGAACGGGGATTCACGGAGGGCGGCGGCAAGATCATCGGCAAAGTGCGCATTCCGCTCGCGAACCCTGACTTCGTCCCCTTCATGCAGCGAGTGAAAGACGCCAAGCCCGATGTGCTGATGGCATTCACCCCTGCGGGCCGCCAGGCGACTCAGATCATGAAGGCCTACGGCGACCTCGGCCTCGACAAGGCGGGCATCAAGTTCATCGGCCCGGGCGACATCACCACCGACGAGGAGCTGCCCAACATGGGCGATGCGCCACTCGGCGTGATCACCATGCATCACTATTCGGCTGCGGCAACGCGCCCTGCGAACAAGGCGTTCATCGCGGCCTGGAAGAAGGAGTACGGCGAGAAATCGTGGCCGAGCTTCATGTCCGTGGGCGGGTGGGACGCGATGGACGCGATCTACCATGTCATCCGCGAGCAGAAGGGGAAGATCGACCCCGACCGCACCATGGCGCTGGTGAAAAAATACAGGAACCCGAACAGCCCGCGCGGACCGATCGCGATCGACCCCGAGACCCGCGACATCATCCAGAACGAGTACATGCGCGAAGTGAAGAAGGTCGGCGGCCAGCTCGCCAACGTCGAGTTCGAGACGTTCGAGCAGGT
>JAHZNX010000108.1 GCA_020028375.1 Betaproteobacteria bacterium
GGGACGCATCCTGGTGCCGCCGGCGCTGCGCCGCTACGCGCAGCTCGAGAAAGCCGTGGTGCTGGTCGGGCAGGGCCACAAATTCGAGCTGTGGAACAAGGACCACTGGGACGAGTTGATGGAGAAGGGCGGCGCTCCCGGCGCGGGCGGGCTGCCACCTGAGCTGGAGGGCTTCTCCTTGTGAGCGGGAGCTCACATACCGCAGTCCTGTTGGGCGAGGCAGTAGAAGGTTTGAAGGTACGCGGCGACGGGTGCTACGTCGACTGCACGTTCGGTCGCGGCGGGCACAGCCGCCTGATCCTGGCGCGGCTGGGAGAAGCGGGGCGGCTCCTCGCTCTCGACCGCGACCCGCAGGCGGTGGCCGCGGGAGGAGAGATTGATGACCGGCGTTTTCGCATCCTGCACGGGCGCTTCAGCCGGCTTGCCGCGCTGGCGGCGCAGGCCGGCGTCACGGCGGCGGACGGCGTTCTGCTCGATCTGGGCGTGTCCTCGCCGCAGCTCGACGACCCCGCCCGCGGCTTCAGCTTCCGCTTCGACGCACCGCTCGACATGCGCATGGACCCCGGCGCGGGGATTAGCGCCGCGGAATGGCTCGCGCGCGCGCCGGAGCGGGAGATCCGGGAGGTCATAAGAAACTATGGCGAAGAACGGTTTGCTAAATCGATTGCAGCAGCGATTGTTGCGGCTCGAGCGCGGGGACCTGTTGGCACCACACGACAACTTGCCGCGCTCGTGGCAAAGGCCGTTCCCGCGCGGGAGCCACAACAGGATCCGGCGACGCGCACGTTTCAGGCTCTACGGATTCACCTCAATCAGGAGCTTGAGGAGTTGTCGCTAGCCCTGCCGCAATGCATGGAACTCCTGAGGCCCGGCGGGCGTCTGGTGGTGATCAGCTTCCATTCCCTGGAGGATCGCATCGCCAAGCGCTTTCTGCGCGATAACGCGCGCGCCGACCGACTGCCGCCGCGGCTGCCGCTGCGCGCCCACGAGCTGCCGCGTCCGCCGCTGCGGCTGATCGGCCGGCCGGTGCGGCCGTCGGCCCCCGAGATCGCGGCCAATCCGCGCGCACGGAGCGCCGTGATGCGCATCGCCGAGAAGCTGTCCGTCACGGCCCGGGAACCATGCTGAGGCTGAACCTCCTTCTGGTCGCCGCGCTGATCGCCTGTGCGCTCGCGCTGGTCACTTCCCAGCACCAGGCGCGCAAGCTCTACGTCGAGCTGCAGAAGGAGCAGGAGCTGGCCAAGCAGCTCGACGTGGAGTGGGGGCAGCTGCAGCTCGAGGCGAGCACCTGGGCGACCCATGCGCGCGTCGAAAAGCTCGCAACCCGGGCGCTCGGCATGCGGGTTCCGCCGGCATCCCGCGTCAGGGTCGTGCCGGCCGCGCCCGCCGGGGGGCGGCCGTGAGCCCGGTCGCGCATCCCCAGCTCGCGCTGCAGCTGCCGGCGTGGCGCTCGCGTCTGCTGCTGCTGCTGCTCCTCGCGTGGCTCGCCGCGCTCGCCCTGCGCGCGCTCTACCTGCAGGGCCTGGACAACGATTTCCTCCAGCAGAAGGGCGAGTCGCGTTACTCGCGCGTGATCGAGCTCGCCGCGACCCGCGGGCCAATCGTGGACCGCAACAACGAGCCGCTGGCGATTTCCACTCCCGTGGAGTCGGTGGCGGCGAGCCCGGCGCACGTCGAAATCACGCCGGAGCAGGTCAGGCGCCTCGCCCGGCTGCTCGGCGAGGATGCCGGCGACCTGCGGAAAAAGCTCGCCGACGCGCGGCGCGAGTTCGTCTACCTCAAGCGGCAGTTGCCGCCGGACGAGGCCGCGCGGGTGGTGGCGCTGGGCATACCGGGAGTGTTCCTGCAACGCGAGCACCGCCGCTATTACCCGGCGGGCGAAGTCACGGCCCACTTGATCGGCCTCACCGACGTGGACGGCCGCGGGCGCGAGGCGCTCGAGCTCGCGTTCGAGCAGCAGCTCGCGGGCCGGGCCGGCAGCCGCCGCGTCATCAAGGACCGGCTCGGGACAATCGTCGAGGACATGGAGAGCATACGTGCGCCGCAGAACGGGCGCACCCTTGCGCTCTCGATCGATGCCAGGATCCAGTATCTGGCGTACCGCGAGCTCAAAGCCGCGGTGGCGGCGAATCGCGCGCGCGCCGGCAGCATCGTGGTGCTCGACGTCGCCACCGGCGAGGTGCTGGCGATGGCGAGCGCGCCCTCGTTCAATCCCAACAACCGCGGACGCTTCGACCCGCAGCGCGCGCGCAACCGCGCGGTCACCGACCTCTTCGAGCCGGGCTCGACGCTGAAGCCCTTCACCGCCGCCGCGGCGCTGGAGGCGGGCACGGTGCGCCCGGAGAGCGTCATCCAGACCGCGCCGGGGAGCCTCGCCATCGGCAACCGCGTGATCCATGACGTGCACCCGCAGGGCGCGCTCACCGTCGCCCAGGTGATCCAGAAATCCTCCAACATCGGGGCGGCCAAGATCGCCCTGGAGTTGAAGCCCGAGGCGATGTGGAGCCTGTTCCACCAGGCCGGGTTCGGCGCGCCGCCGCATTCGGGCTTCCCCGGCGAGGTGCCGGGGCGGCTGCGCGCCGCCGCGAGCTGGCGGCCGATCGAGCAGGCGACCATGTCCTATGGCCACGGCATCTCGGTGTCGTTGCTGCAACTCGCGCGCGCCTACCTCATCTTCGCGACCGACGGCGAGCTGCGGCCGGCGACGCTGCTGCGGCGCGAGGTGCCGGCGGGGGCGACGCGTGTCATCTCGGCCCGGACCGCGCACGCGGTGCGCCGCATGCTGGAGATGGCCGCGCAACCCGGCGGCACGGCGCCGCGCGCGCAGGTGCCTGGCTACCGCGTCGCGGGCAAGACCGGCACGTCGCACAAGCCCGAGGGCAGGGGCTACGCAGCGGACCGGTTCGTGGCCTCCTTCGTCGGCTTCGCGCCGGCCTCCGCCCCGCGGCTGGTGGTGGCCGTGATGATCGATGAGCCTCCGGCGGGCCGTCATACCGGCGGCGCCGTCGCGGCGCCGGTATTCAGCGCGGTCATGGCGGAAGCGCTGCGCGCGCTCGGGGTGCCGCCCGATGCGCCGCTGGACAATGTGATGCTGTCGCTGCCCGATGCCCAGGAGATCAGGGAAGAGGTTTGAAGGCAGGATCGAGGATCGAGGATCGAGGATTGAGGGAAAAACCCGCAACAGGTCTTGATTGGAAGGCGATCGAGTCGCTGGGCATGCGCCGGCTCGTCAACGACAGCCGCGTGGTGCGGCCCGGCGACACCTTCGTCGCCTATCCCGGGCACGCGCGCGACGGGCGCGATTACATCGCACAGGCGGTCGCGAACGGTGCCGCATCCGTGCTGTGGGAGCAGGCGGGGTTCCGGTGGGAGCCGCGGTGGCGCGTGGCGAATTTCGGCGTGCGGGGACTGCGTCAACATGCGGGGGGGATCGCGAGCCGCCTCCACGGCCGGCCGAGCCGGCGGCTGCAGGTGATCGGGGTCACCGGCACCAACGGCAAGACCACCTGCAGCCAGTGGATCGCGCAGGCGCTGACGCGCTGCGGGCGGCGCTGCGCGGTGATCGGCACGCTCGGCTACGGCCTGCGCGCGCCGTTGCGGCCTCTCGTCAACACGACGCCGGACGCGCTATGGCTGCACGCGCAGCTTGCGGAGTTCGCGCGGCGCGGCGCCCAGGCGGTGGCGATGGAGGTGTCCTCGATCGGGCTCGACCAGGACCGCGTGGCGGGGGTGGAGTTCGACACGGCGCTCTTCACCAACCTGTCACGCGACCATCTCGACTACCACCGCACCATGAGGCGCTACCAGGAAGCGAAAGCGCGCCTGTTTGCCTGGGAGACGCTCCGGCACGCGGTGGTGAACCTCGATGACGAATTCGGCGCGGAGCTTGCCCGCCGCATCCGCCGACCGGGGCTCGACGTGATCGGCTACGGATTCGGCGCGGCGCGCGGCGGCCAAGTCACCGGCGCCCATCTCGTCTCCGGCGCGCCGGGCGTGAGCTTCGATGTGAGGACGCCGTGGGGCGCAGCGCGCGTCACGGGCCCGGTGCCGGGGCGACACAATGCCAGCAACCTGCTCGGGATTCTGGCGGTGCTGCTGGCGGGCGGCATCCCGCTGCGCCGCGCGGTCGGCGCGCTCGCTGCCCTGAAGCCCCTGCCCGGCCGGCTGCAGCGGCTCGGCGGCGGAGCGAGACCCCTGGTGGTCGTGGACTACGCCCACACCCCCGACGCCCTCGAGCAGGCGCTGCTCACGCTACGCGACCTGCTCTCAAGTTCCAGGTTCCGGGTGCCGGGTTCAGGGTCAGGCACTGGGAAGCTGCCTAGCCGCAACTCGAAACTCGAAACTCGAAACCCGGAACTGATCTGCGTGTTCGGCTGCGGCGGCGACCGCGACCCGGGCAAGCGGCCGCACATGGGGCGTATCGCGGCACGGCTCGCCGACCGCGTCGTGGTGACTTCGGACAACCCGCGCAGCGAGGGACCCGCGGAGATCATCGGGGATATCGTCGCGGGCGTTTCAGGAGGTGCCCGCGATATCGAGATCGAACCCGACCGGCGCGCGGCGATTCTGCGCGCGGTGGCGGAGGCGCGCCGCGGCGACATCGTGCTCATCGCGGGCAAGGGCCACGAGGCCTACCAGGAAATCCGGGGCGTGCGGCACCCGTTCTCGGATGCGGCGGTGGCGAGGGAGGCGCTGGCGACATGAGCCTGATGCGCCTGTCGGAAGCCGCGCGCGCGATCCCGGCCGAACTGCGGGGGGAGGACTGCGTCTTCGAAGCCGTCAGCACCGACACGCGCGCGCTCGCTCCGCAGACCCTGTTCGTGGCGCTCAAGGGCGAGCGCTTCGACGGACACGATTTTCTCGCGCAGGCAGCCGAGCAGCGCGCCGCCGGCGCGCTCGTCCAAAAATCGGGGCTCGGGGCTCGGGACTCGGGGCTTGCACTGCCCTTACTTATTGTTGACAACACCCGTCTCGCCCTGGGGACGCTCGCGGCGTACTGGAGGAGCAAGTTCAACATGCCGCTCGTTGCCTTGACCGGAAGCAACGGCAAGACGACGGTGAAGGAGATGCTCGCCTCCATTCTGCGGGAGGCCGTCCTGGACGAGTCCCGAGCCCCGAGTCCCGAGTCCCGCGTTCTTGCCACGCGCGGCAACCTCAACAACGACATCGGCGTGCCGCTCACGCTGCTCGAGCTCGGACCCGGGCATCGCTATGCCGTGGTGGAGATGGGCATGAACCACGCCGGGGAGATCCGCTACCTGACACGGCTCGCCGCGCCGGACGTCGCGCTCGTCAACAACGCCGGCCCGGCGCACTTCGAGTTCTTCGGCTCGGTCGAGGCCATCGCCCGCGCCAAGGGCGAGATCTTCGAGGGGCTCCAGCCTGGTGGCACGGCGGTGATCAATGCCGATGACCGCTACGCCAGCCTGTGGCGGGCGCTCGCGGGTGACCGGCGCGTCGTGGAGTTTAGCATCGAGCGCCCGGCTGCGGTGAGCGCGCGCTACGCGCTGCGCCACCTGGAAAGCGAGATCGTGGTGCGCACGCCGCACGGCGAGGCGCAGGCGGTGCTGAAGGCTCCGGGGCTGCACAACGTGCGCAACGCGCTCGCGGCGAGCGCCGCCGCGACGGCGCTGGAGGTGCCGGCGCCCGCCATCGCGCGCGGCCTCGCCGGCTACGCCGGACTCAAGGGGCGGCTGCAGAGGAGGGCGGCGCTGCGCGGCGCGACGCTCCTCGACGACACCTACAACGCCAACCCCGAGTCAGTGCGCGCGGCGGTGGCCGTGCTGGCGCAGGCCCCGGGAGCAAAGCTCCTCGTGCTGGGCGACATGGGCGAGCTCGGCGCCGGGGGCGAGCAGATGCACGCCGACATCGGCACGCTCGCGCGCGCGAGCGGCATCGAGCGGCTGCTCGCGCTGGGCGATCTCGCGGCGCATGCGGCGCGCGCGTTCGGGGCGGGGGGACGCCATTTCACGCGCATCGAGGATTTACTGGCCGAGCTCGGGAACGCGCTCGCACCCGACGTGACCGTGCTCGTCAAGGGCTCGCGATTCATGCGGATGGAACGCATCGTTCAAAGTTTCGAGTTGCCAGTTTCCAGTTGCGAGTCCTGATGACTACCAAACTCGAAACTCGAAACTCGAAACTCGCAACTGCGGGAGGCAGATGCTGCTAGAGCTCGCCCAATGGCTCGCGAAGGATATCCGCGCGTTCAACGTGTTCGGCTACATCACGCTGCGCGCCGTGCTCGCGTGCCTGACGGCGCTGGTCATCACTTTTCTCATCGGGCCGGCGCTGATCCGCAGGCTGACCGCCTACAAGGTCGGCCAGGCGGTGCGCGACGACGGCCCGCAATCGCACCTCGCCAAGGCCGGCACGCCGACCATGGGCGGCGCGCTCATTCTTGCCTCGATCACCCTCACCGTCCTGCTGTGGGCGGACCTCGAGAACCGCCTGGTCTGGCTCGTGCTGTGGGTCATGCTCGCTTTCGGCGCGATCGGCTGGGTCGACGATTACCGCAAGGTCGTGGCGCGCAATCCGAAGGGGCTGTCGGCCCGGATGAAGTTCTTCTGGCAGTCGGTGATCGGGGTCGCCGCGGCGTGCTTCCTCGCCTTCTACACCAACCTGCCCCAGCAGACCGCGTTCATCGTGCCCTTCTTCAAGCAGGTGGCTTACCCCCTCGGCGCGCTCGGCTTCATCGTCATGACCTATTTCGTGATCGTCGGGACCAGCAACGCGGTCAACCTGACCGACGGGCTCGACGGGCTCGCCATCATGCCGACGGTCATGATCGGCGGCGCGCTCGGCATCTTCGCCTACGTCGCCAGTCTTCATGGGCGACGTCGGCGCGCTCGCGCTCGGCGCCGCGCTCGGCACGATCGCCGTCATCGTGCGGCAGGAGATCGTGCTCTTCATCATGGGCGGAGTGTTCGTGGTGGAGACGCTCTCGGTGATGCTGCAGGTCGCCTCCTTCAAGCTGACGGGCAGGCGCGTCTTCCGCATGGCGCCGCTCCACCACCACTACGAGCTGAAGGGGTGGAAGGAAAACCAGGTCGTGGTCCGCTTCTGGATCATCACGATGATGCTCGTTTTGGTCGGATTGTCCACGCTCAAGTTGAGGTAACCGGATATGAGAGAAGCGGACTACGAGTTGGTTTCGGCGAAGGCTAACTTGCACAGCAAGTTAAGCGCGCAGCGCGGCCGGAGCCACAACCAACGAGTCAGGTTCTGGATCATCACGATGATGCTGGTCCTGGTGGGGCTGTCGACGCTGAAATTGCGCTGATGAACCGTGGAACTGAAAGGGCGAAAGGTCGTGGTGCTCGGGCTCGGTGATACCGGCTTGTCGATGACGCGCTGGCTCGCGCGGCAGGGGGCCGACGTGCGCGTCGCCGACACTCGCGCGGACCCGCCGCACGCCGCGCGGCTCGCGCGCGAGCTGCCGCAGGTCTCGCTCGCCACCGGCGCGTTCGGCGAGGGGACGCTGCGCGGGGCCGATCTCGTCGCGATCAGTCCGGGACTGGACCGCCGCGCGGCGCCGGTCGCGGGCGCGATCGAGCGCGGCGTGCCCGTCGTGGGCGACGTCGAGCTCTTCGCCCAGGCCCTGAAGGAGCGCGTCAGTCGTCAGCCTTCAGTTTCCACCGCGCCGAAGGTGCTGGCGATCACAGGCACCAATGGCAAGAGCACCGTCACGGCGATGGCGGGCGAGATTCTCCGCGCCGCGGGGCGCCGCACCGTGGTGGCGGGCAACATCGGCACGCCAGTGCTGGATGCGCTCTGCGCGATCGAGGACGGCGCGGCTGCCCCCGAGGCATTCGTCCTCGAGCTCTCCAGTTTCCAGCTCGAGAGCACCTCGAGCCTCGAGCCCGCAGCGGCCGCGATGTTGAACCTCACCGAGGATCACCTCGACCGCTACGACGGCATGGCCGATTACGCCGCGGCGAAGGCGCGCGTGTTCGCGGGCGGCGGCACGCAGGTCCTCAATCGCGATGACCAGTGGTCCATGGGCATGGCACGCGAGGGCCGCAGCCTGCTCACTTTCGGCGACGGGGCGCCTCGCGCCGAGGCGGAGTGGGGCATACGTGTCGAGCGCGGTGCCGATGTGCTCGCTCACGGCTCGCGCCCGCTGATGGAGCTCGCCGGGCTGCCGGTCGCGGGGCGGCACAACGCGGCCAACGCGCTCGCGGCGCACGCGCTCGCGGTTTCGATCGGCACGCCCGATGACGCGCTGGCGCGAGCGCTGCGCTCGTTCCAGGGCCTGCCGCACCGCATGCAACAAGTGGCCGAGCACGAGGGCGTGCTTTTTCTCGACGACTCGAAGGGTACCAACGTGGGCGCGACGGTGGCCGCGCTCGCCGGCCTGCAGCGGCCGGCGGTGCTGATCGCGGGCGGCGACGGCAAGGGGCAGGAATTCGCGCCGCTCGCGCCCGCGGTCAAGGCGCGCGCGCGCGCGGTGATCCTGATCGGGCGCGACGCCGACAAGCTTGCGCAGGCGATTGCCGGGAGCGGGGTGCCCGTCGAGCGGGCGGCGGGAATGGAGGAGGCGGTGCAGGCCGCCTTCCGCGCAAGCCGCGCTGGCGATGCGGTGCTGCTCTCGCCTGCGTGCGCGAGCTACGACATGTTCCGCAACTACGCGCACCGGGGGGAAGCATTCGCTGCGGCGGTGCGGCGCCTTGCGGGAAGCGGAGGCTCATGAGCGGCATGAAAACACTCGGCGCCGCTCGTCCCTCACCCCCGCCCCTCTCCCGAGCGGAGAGGGGAGTTTTGAGGCGCGATTGCATTGCCATGCATGGGCGCGGGGATCGATAGCGTGTTCTACACCGACGTCAAGCCACGCGCGCAGGCCGCCGAATACGACGAGGGACTGATGTGGGTCGCAGTCCTGCTGCTCGGCGTGGGACTGGTAATGGTCTATTCGGCCTCGATCGCGATCGCGGAAGCGAGCCGCGTGAGCGGCCACCAGTCGACCTACTACCTCATGCGGCATGCGCTGTTCGTCGCGATCGCGCTTGCCGCGGGCGTGGCGGCATTCCAGGTCCCGCTGCGGCTTTGGCAGCAGGCGGCGCCGTACCTGTTTCTAGCCGGCGCAGGACTGCTCGCCCTGGTGCTCGTCCCCGGCGTGGGACGCGAGGTGAACGGCAGCCAGCGCTGGATCTCGCTGCATTTCGTGACGATGCAGCCCTCGGAGCTGATGAAGCTTTTCGCGGTGCTCTACGCGGCCGACTACACCGCGCGCAAGGCTGCGCACATGGCGAGCTTCCGCAGGGGATTTTTGCCGATGCTGGTGGTGATGCTGGTGATCGGCTGGCTGCTCCTGCGCGAGCCGGACTTCGGGGCGTTCGTGGTCATCGCGGTGATCGCGATAGGGATCCTGTTTCTCGGCGGCATGAACTGGAAGCTGTTCGCCGGCCTGTTCGCGCTGCTCGTGGCGGGATTCGTGCTTCTGATCCTGACCTCTCCCTACCGCCTGCAGCGCGTGGTCGGGTTCATGGACCCGTGGGCGGATTCCTACGGTACGGGCTACCAGCTCTCGCACGCGCTGATCGCATTCGGCCGGGGCGAGTGGTTCGGCGTGGGCCTCGGCGCGAGCGTCGAGAAGCTTTTCTACCTCCCCGAGGCGCACACGGATTTTCTGCTCGCCGTGATCGCGGAGGAGCTTGGCTTCGCCGGCGTCGCCGCCATCATCGCCGCGTTCGCGTGGATCGTCACCCGGGCGTTCATGATCGGCCGGCGCGCGGTCCTGCTCGAGCGCTATTTCCCGGCGCTGGTGGCGCAGGGCATCGGCCTGTGGATCGGGGTGCAGGCAATCATCAACATCGGCGTCAATACCGGGATGCTGCCCACCAAGGGCCTGACGCTGCCGCTCGTTTCCTTCGGCGGCACCGCGCTGGTGGCGACGTGCTGCGCGCTCGCGGTTCTGCTGCGCGTGGATTGGGAGAACCGGCAGCTCGCTAAGGGCTTCACCGTATGAGCCGGACGATCATGATCATGGCCGGCGGCACGGGCGGGCATATTTTTCCGGCGTTGGCGGTGGCGGAGCACCTGCGCGCGCAGGGCTGGAACGCGGTGTGGCTCGGCGTGCGCGGCGGCATGGAGGAGAGATTGATCCCGCCACGCGGCTACACCATGGCGTGGATCCGCTTTGCCGGCGTGCGCGGCAGAGGGCTGCTCGCAATGGCGCTGCTGCCCCTCAACCTGCTGGTCGCATTCTGGCAAAGCGCGCGGGCAATTTTCGCGCACCGTCCGGACGTGGTGCTCGGCATGGGCGGCTACGTCTCGTTTCCGGGCGCCATGATGGCATCGCTCCTCAACCGGCCACTTGCGATACACGAGCAGAACTCGGTGGCGGGGCTCGCCAACCGCGTACTCGCAAGGCTTGCGGACCGGGTGCTCACCAGCTTTCCCCATGCCTTCGGCGAGTCGACGGCGGTGATTTGGACCGGTAATCCTGTCCGCCAGGAGATCGTCAGCATGGCGCCTCCGGAGAACCGCTACGCCGCGCGCGCCGGACAACTGCGGGTGCTCGTCTTGGGTGGCAGCCAGGGTGCCCAGGTGCTCAACTCGGTCATGCCCGAGGCGCTCGCATTGCTCGCGCCATCCGCGCGCCCACGCGTCGTGCACCAGGCGGGCGCAGGGCACGACGCCGAGGTGCGGAGCCGTTACCAGGAGCGTGGCGTCGCCGCCGAGGTCGTTGCGTTCATCGACGACATGGCGGCGCGCTACGCGGAGACCGACGTCATCGTGTGCCGCGCCGGCGCGACCACCGTGGCGGAGATCGCCGCGGCGGGGATCGCCTCATTGCTGGTGCCCTATCCGCATTCGGTGGACGACCACCAGACGATCAATGCGCGCTTTCTCGCCGATCGCGGCGCTGCGCTGCTCATCCCGCAGGCCGAATTGACGGCGCAGCGGCTTGCCGAAGTGTTGGGTGGATTCACGCGGGAGCGGCTGCTTGCCATGGCGCAGGCGGCGCGTGCTGCCGGCAGGCTCGAGGCAACGCGCTCGGTGGCGCAGGCGTGCATGGAACTCGCAACATGAGACATAAGGTGAAACACGTGCATTTCGTGGGCATAGGCGGCGCCGGCATGAGCGGCATTGCGGAAGTGCTCCTCACGCTGCGCTACCGCGTGAGCGGCTCCGACCTCGCCGAGAGCACCGCGACGCGCCGGCTGCGCCAGCTGGGCGCGCGGATCCACATCGGCCACGCGGAGGGCCACATCGCGGGCGCCGACGCGGTGGTGGTGTCGAGCGCGGTCAGGGACGACAACCCCGAGGTCGCCGCCGCGCGCGCAAAGAAGATACCGGTAGTGCCGCGGGCGCTGATGCTCGCCGAGCTGATGCGGTTGCGGCAGGGCATCGCGGTCGCCGGCACGCACGGGAAAACCACCACGACCAGCCTGGTCGCCAGCGTGCTCGCGGAGGGCGGGCTCGATCCGACCTTCGTCATCGGCGGACGGCTCGAGGCGGCGGGCGTCCACGCCCGGCTCGGCGCGGGCGAGTTCATCGTGGTGGAGGCCGACGAGTCCGACGCGTCGTTCCTCTACCTGCAGCCGGTGATGGCGGTCGTCACCAATATCGACGCCGACCACATGGAGACCTACGGGCACTCGATGGACCGGCTGCGCCAGGCGTTCGTCGAATTCCTGCAACGGCTGCCGTTCTATGGCGTGGCGGTGCTGTGTGCCGACGACGAGAACGTGCGCGCGGTGATGCCGCAGCTCACCAAGCCGATCACGACCTACGGGCTCGCGCCGGACGCGCACGTGCGCGGCATGGACCTCACCCCGAGCGGTGGCCAGATGCGCTTCCGCGCTGCGCACCCCGGCGGCGAGCTCGCAGTGACGCTCAACCTGCCGGGCGCGCACAACGTGCGCAACGCGCTCGCCGCGATCGCGGTCGGCCTCGAGCTCGGGGTGCCGGAGGCGGCTATCGCCCGGGCGCTCGCGGAGTTCAAGGGCGTGGGCCGGCGCTTCCAGAACCTCGGCAAGGTGCGCATGCCGGGGGGCGGCAGCTTCCTGCTGGTCGATGATTACGGCCATCACCCCGCGGAAATGGCGGCGACGCTCGCCGCCGCGCGCGGCGCCTTTCCCGGGCGCCGCATCCTGCTCGCGTTCCAGCCGCACCGCTACACGCGCACCCGGGACTGTTTCGAGGATTTCGTGAAGGTGCTCTCCACTGCGGATGCGCTGGTGCTGACCGAAGTCTACCCGGCGGGCGAAGCGCCGATCGTGGCGGCGGACGGCAAGGCGCTGGCGCGCGCGATCCGCGTGCACGGGCGGGTCGAGCCGGTCTTCGTCGAGAAAATCGCCGAATTGCCGGCGGCGATCCTTGCCCTCGCGCGCGACGGCGACGTGGTGCTCACGATGGGCGCGGGATCCATAGGCAACCTGCCTGGGCTGCTGCTCGCCGCCCGGCCGAGGAGCGTGAACGGGCTCGCATGAATATGGCGGAGACAGACAACCTGGCGGTGGGCCTGCGCGGTGAGTTGCGGCGGCGCGAGCCGATGGCAGGCCACGTGACCTGGCGCGCGGGCGGCACGGCCGAGACCGCCTACTTCCCCGCCGATCTCGATGACCTCGCCCACTTCCTGGACTCGTTGCCCGTCGGCGAGCCCGTGCACATGACCGGCCTCGGCAGCAACCTGCTGGTGCGCGACGGCGGGCTCACCGGCACGGTGATTTTCACGCACCGGGCCCTGCACGAAATGCGTCTCGACCACCTGGGCGCGCTGGGCGGGGGAATCTACGCCGAAGCCGGCGTGGCGTGCCCGAAGGTCGCCCGCTATGCCGCGCTGAACGATCTCGCAGGCGCGGAATTCCTCGCGGGCATCCCCGGAACGGTGGGCGGGGCGCTCGCGATGAACGCCGGGTGCTTTGGCGGCGAGACCTGGGACATTGTCGCCCACGTGCTCACCGTAGACCGCACCGGCAAGATCCGGGCGCGCACGCGGGAGGACTACGAGATCGATTACCGCAGCGTTCAATTGAAGGCGGAAGGCGGAAGGCGGAAGGCGGAAGGAAATCATCCTTCATCCTTCATCCCTCATCCTTCCGAGGAGTGGTTCGTCGCTGCGAGCCTCCGCCTGAAGCGCGGCTCAGGAGCCGAGTCCCGCAGGAAGATCACCGAGCTGCTCAAGCGACGCATCGCGACGCAGCCGCTCGGCGAGCCCAACGCCGGCTCGGTGTTCCGCAATCCCAAGGGCACCTACGCCGCGCGGCTGATCGAGGCCTGCGGGTTGAAGGGGCACGTGATCGGGAACGCGATGATTTCGGACAAGCATGCCAATTTCATCGTCAACCGGGGCGGTGCGCGCGCCGCCGACATCGAGGATCTGATCCTGCTCGCGGAACGGTCGGTCAGGGAGAAATTCGGAATCGCGCTCGAGCGCGAAGTGCGCATCATTGGAGAGGCGTGACGAGTGACGGGGAAATTCGGGAAAGTGGCCGTGCTCATGGGTGGGCGCAGCGCAGAGCGCGAGATCTCCCTGATGAGCGGGAACGGCGTGCTCAAAGCGCTGCGGTCGAAGGGCGTGGATGCGCATCCCTTCGATCCGGCGCAGCGCGACCTGTTCGAACTGAAGCGCGAAGGGTACGCGCGCTGCTTCATTGCGCTGCATGGCCGCGGCGGCGAGGACGGCACCTTGCAGGGCGCGCTCGAGGTGCTCGGCATCCCTTATACCGGGAGCAGAGTGATGGGCTCGGCCATCGGCATGGACAAGTGGCGCACCAAGATGATCTGGATCGCGAACAACCTGCCGACGCCGCGCTACCGGATTCTCAGCGCCGGCGACGACTGGAAGGCGGTGGCCCGCGAGCTCGGGCTGCCGCTGATCGTCAAGCCGGCGAACGAGGGATCGACCCTCGGACTGACCAAGGTCTCGTCGGTCAGGGAGCTGCCCGCGGCGTACGAGCTCGCAGCGAGGAAATTCCGCGATACGGCGCTCGCCGAGCAGTTCATCGACGGGCCCGAGTACACCGCCGCCGTGCTGGGCGACGAGACGCTGCCGCTGATCCGCATCGAGGCGCCCCAGGGCAATTACGACTACCAGAACAAGTACTTCACCAACGACACGAAGTACCACTGCCCCTGTGGTCTTCCGGCGAAAAAGGAAGCGGAGCTGAAGGCGCTCACGCTCCAGGCGTTCCGCGCCGTCGGGTGCAGCGGCTGGGGGCGGATCGACATCATGCTCGACGCGGCGGAAAAGCCGTGGCTGCTCGAGGTCAACACCATACCCGGCTCATGAATGGCGTCGCCAACGCGCTCTTCACCGTGGCGGCGGTATTGGCGCTTGTCATCGCGTGGAAGCTCGCCGCACGCCAGCCGGTATTCGAGTTGCGTGAAGTGGTGGTCGGCGGCGCGCTCGCGCACGTCACCCGCGGCGACATCGAGGAAGCGGTGCGGCGGGGGCTCAAGGGCAACTTCCTTACGCTCGATCCTGCCGCCGTGAGCGTCTCGTTCCAGAAGCTGCCGTGGGTGCGGAGGGCGAGCGTGCGGCGCCAGTGGCCGGCCCGGCTCGTAGTCGCGCTCGAGGAGCAC
>JAHZNX010000109.1 GCA_020028375.1 Betaproteobacteria bacterium
TGCGCGACCCGGTGGTTGTGAAAGGTCATGCAGTTGTACATCGCGGTGTGGATGTGGAGATCCATCATTCCCGGCATCACCGTGTAGCGCGAGCAATCGATCACTTCGGCGCTGTGAGGGGGCTTCAGCTTGCCTTGCTCGCCGACCCGGGTGATGCGGTTGCCCTGGATCAGCACCACCGCGTTCTTCACCGGTCTTCCGCCGCGGCCGTCGATCAGCGTGCCGCAGGTGACCGCCCGCAGCGGGCCCTTCACTTTCGTATCCAGGAATTCCTGGGACTTCAAGCTTCACCTCCTCCGTTCCTGACGCCATTCCCGCGATCGAAATCCTGCCGCTGCGCTGACGAATCGGGCATAGGCCGCCGGGTCGATCGCGGCGCCGGCCATGCGCCGGCTCGCGTCCAGACCCAGCGCCGGCAGCGTAGCTTCGATTTCCGCGCGCTTGAGATCGCGCGTGATGAACACGATGCGCGTGCTGCGATCCGCCGATGGCCAGGATTCGAGCGTCAGCGGCTCGTGGATAACGCTCTGCACGATGTGCACGGCCACCGGGCTGCCTTCGACATTGATGATGCCTTTGACGCGGAGCAGTTTCGCTCCCTTGAGCGCAGCCATGAGGCTTAACCAGGCTGCGAGGCCGGCGCCCGTGACCGACGCATCGTGGCGAACCGCAAAAGCGCGTATGCCGTTACCGTGACGACCGGCCGCGCGCGCAGGCGCCGCCATCGCGTAGGCGTCCTCGCTCAGCCAGCGCTCCACCGCTTCCCGTTCCGCCGCCGGGTCGAGGAGCGCGGCTCCGAACAGCCGGCCGGGCGCAACCGCGCCGCGCACGGCTTCGAGCACCTGCGCCCCGGGATTCAGGCGCGCGAGACGCCGGCGCAGACGGGCGAGGGCTGCCGGCGCCGCGATATCGGTCTTGCTGACGACCAGGCAATCGGCAACCGCCGCCTGCTTCACCGACTCCGGGCAGTCCTCGAGCTGCCGCTCGCCGTTCACTGCGTCCACCATCGTGATCACCGCTCCCGGCCGCAGCCGCGGCGCGATCGCTTCATCGGACGCGAGGGTGCGCAGCACCGGCACCGGGTCCGCCAGCCCGGTCGTCTCGACCAGGACGCGGTCGAACGCCGGCGTGTCGCCCGCGCCGCGCCGCGCAAGCAGATCGGCGAGTGTGCCGACGAGATCGCCGCGGATCGTGCAGCACAGGCAGCCGTTGGCGAGGAGCACCGTGTTCTCGTTCGGCGTGGCAACGAGCAGGTGATCGAGGGCGACTTCCCCGAATTCATTGATGATGACCGCGGCCCGCGCCATGCCCGGGTCGCGGAGCAGGCGGTTGAGCAGCGTCGTCTTGCCGCTGCCCAGGTAGCCGGTGATGATGGAAACCGGCGGCCGGACGGCCGCCACCGCGGTCATGTCTGTCATCGATTCGCAGCCGCGGAAGCGGGGCGGCGCTTTGATTATTGTGCGTTAGCTCTTGGCGTGCTCGGCGGTTCGCTTGACTACGCCGCCAGCGCCTGCCGCTCCAGGTCCGCGCTATAGCGGCCGGTGCAGGCCAGGCCGTTCATGCGGGCGCGGTGGGTGAACGCCCTCTGCGCCGCCGAGACGTTGGCCGGACTGCCTTTCCACGCCTTGAGCACAGCGGCCTGCAGCGCGCGCCCGTAGGAGAACGAAAGCGTCCAGGCCGCGCCGCCCAGCTTGTTCATGGCGTCCAGATGCGCGGTTGCGAGCTCGTCGCTCTGGCCACCGGAAAGAAACGCAATGCCGGGTACCGCCGCGGGCACGGTACGCCTGAGCACCTTGAGCGTGCGCTCGGCCACTTCGCTCACCGACGCCTGCTGCTTACAGCTTGCGCCGGCGACGACCATGGAGGGTTTCAGCACCATCCTCTCGAGGGCGACGCGCTGGCTTGCGAGCGCGGAGAACTGATCGCGCAGAGTCCACTCGGTCACCTCTTCGCAGCGCTCGATGGTGTGCTCACCGTCCATCAGCACCTCGGGCTCGACGATCGGCACCAGGCCGGCGGCCTGGCACATCGCGGCGTAGCGGGCGAGCGCATGCGCGTTCGCGGTGATGCAGGCTTGTGAGGGAATGCCGGCGCCGATCGTGATCACCGCGCGCCACTTGGCGAAACGCGCGCCGAGCTTCACGTATTCCGCGCACCGCTTGGCGAGACCATCGAGGCCCTCGGTCACGGTCTCGCCGGGGCAGAGCGCCATCTCTTTCGCGCCCGTGTCCACCTTGATGCCGGGGATTACGCCCTGTCTTGCGAGCAGTTCCGGAAACGGCGTGCCGTCCGCCGATTTCTGCCGCAGCGTCTCATCGTAGAGAATGGCGCCGCCGATGTACTGGCCAATGCCCTTGGCGGAAAACAGCAGGTCGCGGTAGGCGCGGCGGTTTTCCTCGGTGTTCTCGACGTTGATGCTCTTGAAGCGCTTCTCGATGGTGCCGGTGGACTCGTCGGCGGCGAGTATGCCCTTGCCGGGCGCGATCATGGCCCTGGCTACGGATTCCAATGATTGGACTGACATGAAGGTTCTCCTCGAACCGCGTAACGCATAACTGGACCGCCATTTTACTACGCGAACAATCGCCCGTTTGACCTCTCCCTTCCCCCTTTTCCCTTCCCCCTTCCTCGCTTACGCTTTCCGGTGTTCCCCCACTTTCACTATTTTCATCGTGTTGGTGCCGCCGGCCTTGCCGAAAGGCTCGCCGATGGTGAGCACGATGAAGTCGCCGCGCTGCACGACGCCGCGGGCGAGCAGCTCGTCCTCCGCCATGTGCAGCGCCCGGTCGGGGTTGCGCGCGCCCTTGAACTTGACCGGATACACGCCTCGAAACAGCGTGACCCGGCGCCGCGTCTCGATCACCGAGCTCATGGCGTAGATCGGGACGTTCGTGTGCATACGCGACATGAGCAGGGCGGTCTTGCCGCTCTGCGTCATGGCCGCCACCGCCTTGATGCTGAGGTTGTTGGCGGTGAACACGGTCGCCCGCGCGATCGCCTCCTCGAGCTCGGCCGGCGCGCTAGCGTTCCTCCTTTCCTGCGCCAGCGTGTCCTCCTTCTCCGCCTCCACGCACACGCGCGCCATCGCCGCCACGGTCTCCACCGGGAACTTGCCGGTGGCAGTCTCGGCCGAGAGCATCACCGCGTCGGTGCCGTCGAGCACGGCGTTGGCGACATCCGACACTTCCGCGCGCGTCGGGATCGGGTTCACGATCATGGACTCCATCATCTGAGTGGCGGTGATCGTGATCCGGCTCTTCTCGCGCGCCAGCCGGAGCATGCGCTTTTGCAGCGCCGGCACCGCGGCGTCGCCGACTTCCACGGCCAGGTCGCCGCGCGCCACCATGATGCAGTCCGACGCGTCGAGAATGTCGTCCAGCGCCGGGATTGCCTCCGCACGCTCGATCTTCGCCACCGTCAGCGCCTTCCCGCCGGCCTTGTGCATGAGGTCGCGCGCCCACTTGATGTCGGCCCCCGAGCGCGGGAACGAGATGCCCAGAAAGTCCGCCTTGAGCTCGGCGGCGGTGCGGATATCCTGCATGTCCTTCTCGGTCAGCGCCGGCGCGGTCAGGCCTCCGCCCTTGCGGTTGATGCCCTTGTTGTTGGAGAGCGGGCCGCCCTGCTCCACGACGGTGGTGATGCGCGGGCCCCTCACGGCGGCGACGCCCAGGACAATGCGCCCGTCGTCGAGCAGCAGCGTGTCCCCCGGGCGAACGTCGTTGGGCAGGTTCCGGTAATCGAGACCCACGACGTGCTCGTCGCCGAGCTTGCATTCGGCGTCGAGGATGAACTTCGCCCCGGCCGCGAGCGTGATCTTGCCGTCCCGGAAGCGGCCAATGCGGATCTTCGGACCCTGAAGGTCCACCAGCACGCCGATGGCGTGGCCCGCCTTGCGCGCGAGCGAGCGCACCAGTTCCACATGCTTGCGGTGCTCGGCGGCGCTGCCATGCGAAAAATTCACCCGCACCACGTCGAGCCCCGCCTCGATCATGCGCGCGAGTGTCTTCGGGTCGCTCGAGGCGGGGCCAAGAGTGGCGACGATCTTGGTGCGGCGGGGCATGGGGCGGTTAAGGGATTGCGGTTGAGAGATTCTAGCCCAGCGAGCTGCTTTACTTAGCGCCTTGGCGGTTGATTCAGCTTTTGGCGGCGCGCTGCTCGAGCACCTCGACCGCGGGCAGCTTCCTGCCCTCGAGGAACTCGAGAAACGCCCCGCCCCCGGTGGAGATGTAGGAAATCCTGTCGGCGACGCCGAATTTTGCGATCGCGGCGAGCGTATCGCCGCCGCCGGCGATGGAAAATGCCTTCGAGCCGGCGATGGCAAGCGCGATCGCCTTCGTGCCGCCGGCAAACTGGTCGTACTCGAACACGCCGACCGGCCCGTTCCAGACGATGGTGCCGGCCTTGCCAAGCAGCCCGGCCAGTGCCTGCGCAGTCTGCGGGCCGATGTCCAGGATCATGTCGTCGGGTCTGACCTCCGTCGCCGCGATACGGTTCGCGCGCGCGAGCGGCGAGAGATCGCTGGCGACGACCACGTCCACGGGCAGCGGGACAGCCGCGTTGCGGTTTTTCATCAGCTCGATGATCGCCCGCGCCTCGCCCACGAGCTCGAGCTCGGCGAGCGATTTTCCGATCGGCAGTCCGGCCGCGGCGAGGAAAGTATTAGCGATGCCCCCGCCCACGACGAGCTGGTCCACCTTTTCCGCGAGCGACTTCAGGATGGTGAGCTTGGTGGAGACCTTCGCGCCGGCGACGATCGCGACCAGCGGGCGCGCAGGGTTGCCGAGCGCCCGTCCCAGCGCTTCGAGCTCAGCCGTCATCAGCGGGCCGGCGCAGGCAACCGGCGCGAACCGCGCTAGCCCGTGGGTAGTCGCCTCCGCGCGATGCGCGGTGCCGAATGCGTCGTTCACGTAGACGTCGCACAGCGCGGCCATCTTGCGGGCGAGCGCCTCGTCGTTCAGTTTCTCGCCCGGGTTGACGCGGCAGTTCTCGAGCATGACCACTTCGCCCGGCTTCACGGCGAAGCCGCCGTCCACCCAGTTGGCGACGAGCCGCACCGGGCGCCCGAGCGCTTCGCCCAGGCGCTTGGCGACCGGCGCGAGCGAGTCCTCCGGCGCGAGCTTGCCCTCGGTCGGCCGCCCGAGGTGCGAGGTCACCATCACGGCGGCACCGCCTTTCAGCGCGTACTCGATGCCCGGGATCGAGGCGCGGATGCGCGTGTCTTCCGTGATGTTGCCCGCATCGTCCTGGGGAACATTGAGATCGGCGCGGATGAACACGCGCTTGCCCGCGACCGGCAGGTCGGTCAGCCGTTGAAAGCCCATGGCCGCGCGGCTGTTTACTTCGCGTTCATCAGTGCCACGGTCGTGTCGAGCATCCGGTGACTGAAGCCCCATTCGTTGTCATACCAGGCGAGGGCCTTCACCAGCGTGCCGCCAATGACCTTGGTGAGCGAGGCGTCGAATATGCAGGAGGCCGGGTTGTGATTGAAATCGATCGACACCAGCGGGGCCTGGGTGTACTCGACTATGCCCTTCAGCTCGCCGGTGGCGGCGGCGGACTTCATGACGCCATTCACTTCCTCGACCGTCGTCGCGCGCTGCGCGGTGAAAGTGAAGTCGACCACGGAAACGTTGATCGTCGGCACGCGGATTGCGAACCCGTCGAGCCTGCCGTTCAGCTCCGGCAGCACCAGACCGACGGCCGCGGCGGCTCCTGTCTTGGTCGGAATCATGGACATCGTCGCCGCGCGCGCGCGCCGCAGGTCCTCGTGATAAACGTCGGTCAGCACCTGGTCGTTGGTGTAGGCATGCACGGTCGTCATCAGCCCCTGCACCACGCCGATCCCGTCGTGCAATGCCTTCACGAGCGGCGCGAGGCAGTTGGTCGTGCACGACGCGTTGGAGATGACCGTGTGGCCGCCCTTGAGCGTCCTGTGATTGACGCCGTAGACGACGGTCGCGTCCACGTCCTTGGCCGCGGGAGCCGAGATGATGACTTTCCTGGCGCCGCCCTTCAGATGCGCGCCGGCCCTCTCCTTGCTGGTGAAGAGCCCAGTGCATTCGAGCACAACGTCGACCCCGAGCGGGCCCCAGGGCAGCTCGGCGGGGTTGCGCATCGCCAGCACCTTGATGCGGTCGCCGTTCACCACCATGGACTCGCCGTCCACCTCGACCTTGCCGGGAAAGCGCCCGTGCGCCGTGTCGTAGCGCGTGAGATGCGCGTTGATTTCCGCGCTGCCGAGGTCGTTCAGCGCCACGATCTCGATGGGGTGCTTCTTCCCCCCCTCGTAATGGGCGCGCAGGATGTTGCGGCCGATGCGGCCGTAACCGTTGATTGCGACCTTGATGCTCATGCCTGGACTCCCAATGAACGAAACGTCACAGTACGGTCTTCACCGCGGCGGCGATACGCTCCGGCGTGAAACCAAAATGCTTCATCAGCTCGCCGCCCGGCGCCGACTCGCCGTAGCGGTCGATGCCGATGACCGCGCCCTCGAGCCCGACGTACTTCCGCCAGTAATCGGTCACGCCCGCCTCCACCGCCACCCGCGGCAGCCCGCGCACGAGCACGGAGTCGCGATAGGCCGCGTCCTGCCGGTCGAACGCGGTCGTCGAGGGCATCGACACCACGCGCACCGGCACGCCTTCCTGCGCGAGCAGCTTCTGCGCCGCCAGCGCGAGCGCAACCTCGGAGCCGGTCGCAATCACGATGGCGCGCGGGGGCAGGCTGGCCGCTTCGGAAACGACGTAGCCCCCGCGCCGTATCGCCTCGATCTGCGCGGCCTCGCGCTTGACGAACGGCACGTTCTGGCGCGTGAGCAGCAGGCTCGTCGGGCCGTCCCTGTGCTCGATCGCGGCAGCCCACGCCACCGCCGTTTCCACCGTGTCGCACGGCCGCCAGACCTGCATGTTGGGAATCAGGCGCAGGCTCGCCGCGTGCTCGATCGGCTGGTGCGTCGGCCCGTCCTCGCCGAGCCCGATGGAATCATGCGTGAGCACATAGATCACGCGCACGCCCATGATCGCCGCCAGGCGCAGTGCGTTGCGCGCGTAGTCCGTGAAGACCAGGAACGTGCCGCCGTAGGGGATGAAGCCGCCGTGCAGCGCGATCCCGCTCATCACCGCGCACATGCCGAACTCGCGCACCCCGTAGAAAACATAGTTGCCCCCGCCCTCGCGCCCGATCACCTTCGAGGCCTTCACCATCGTCAGATTGGAGCCGGTGAGATCCGCCGAGCCGCCGACGAGCTCGGGGAGCGCAGGTGCCAGCGCTTCGAGCGCGTTCTGCGAAGCCTTGCGCGTTGCCACCGTCTCCGCCTTGGCGTCGGCCTCCCGCACCAACGCTTCCACCTGCGCGCGGAAATCCCGCGGCAGCTCGCCCGCCGTGCGGCGCCTGAATTCGGCGGCTTCGGCGGGATACTGCTTCTCGTAGTCGGCGAAGAGCTTCTTCCAGCGGCGCTCGGCGGCGGCACCGCGCTTCCTCGCATTCCAGCCGTCATACACCGCCTGCGGAATCTCGAACGGCGGGTGCCTCCAGCCGATCGCCTCGCGCGTCGCGGCGACTTCCTTCTCGCCGAGCGCGGCGCCGTGCGCGGCACCGGTGTTGGCCTTGGTGGGCGCGCCCTTCGCGATTCCCGCTTCGCCTTCTTCAACGCGCGATCCACCTGCGCGACGTCGTGGCCGTCGACGGATCCGATCACCTGCCAGCCATAGGCCTCGAAGCGGCGCTTCACGTCGTCGGTAAACCACTGGCGGATATCGCCCTTGTCGGAATCGATCGAAATGCCGTTGTCGTCGTAGACCGCGATCAACTTGCCGAGTCCAAGCGTCCCGGCGAGCGCGCACGCCTCGTGCGAAACGCCTTCCATCATGCAGCCGTCGCCGAGAAAGACGTAGGTATGGTGATCGACGATATCGAGGCCGGGGCGGTTGAACTCGGCCGCGAGCAGCCGCTCGGCGAGCGCCATGCCCACCGCGTTGGATACCCCCTGCCCGAGCGGTCCGGTGGTGGTCTCGACCCCGGGCGCGCAGCGGTACTCAGGGTGGCCCGGCGTCTTCGAATGCAGTTGCCGGAAGCGCTTCAGCTCGTCGAGCGGCAGTTCGTATCCAGTGAGGTGCAGCAGCGCGTAGAGCAGCATCGAGCCGTGGCCGTTCGAGAGCAGGAAGCGGTCGCGGTTCGCCCACGCGGGATTGGCGGGATTGTGCCGCAGGTGGCGGTTCCACAGCGTCTCCGCGATCTCCGCCATGCCCATCGGCATCCCGGGGTGCCCGGAATTTGCCTGCTGTACAGCGTCCATCGCCAGCGCGCGGATCGCGTTGGCCAGCTCGACACGGGCATCCATTCAGGTGTTCCTAGCGCGGGGAGGCCGAAAGAGCGCCAATTATATATGGCGCGGGCCGACTCTGAACGGCGATCTAGGACTCGCCGTTGCCGTTCTTGCGGGCGAGACGGATGCCGAGCTGCTTGAGCTTCCGATAGAGGTGCGTGCGCTCGAGCCCGACGGTATCCGCCACGCGCGAGATGTTGCCGCCCTCGCGCGCGATGTGGTACTCGAAATAGACGCGCTCGAAGGCGTCGCGGGCGTCGCGCAGCGGCAGGTCGAGGGGCAGGTCGTGGCCGGGCCGGGCCGCGGCGCTGCGCGCCGGAAGGCAGTGGTTCACGTCCTCGAGCGAGATCTGCTCGGCGGGCGAGGTGAGCACGAGCGTGCGCACCGTGCTCTCGAGCTGCGCCAGGTTGCCGGGCCAGTCGAAGTTGCGCAGCGCGTTCAGTGCCGCAGTCGTGAACTGGCGCGGCGGCGCCTCGCGCGCCTCGACCAGGCGCGAGAGCATCAGATTGGCGAGGTCGGGGACATCCTCGCGGTGCTCGCGCAGGCTCGGCACCCGGACGGTGGCCGCCGCGAGCAGGCCGTAGAGGCGGCTGTCGAACGCGCCGTGCGCCACCAGCTCCGCGACGTCGCGCGAGGCGCCGCTGATGACCCGCACGTTGTAGCGCTCGAGCTTGGAAATCGCGAGCAGCAGCCCCTTCTGCTCGATGCGCGAGAGCTCGGTCACCTCGCGCAGGAACAGCGTCCCCTCGCGTGCCTGGTTGAGGAGCTCGAGCGGCGCCTCGGCCAGCGCGGAGTTGCTCTCCGGCGCCACCCACGGTGCATTGCGCGGGTGCAGGAAACGCGCCGCGAGCTCGATCCCGCATCCCGGCTCGCCGGTGAGCAGCAGCGGCGCGCGCAGGTTCATGACCCGCTCCAGGCGCTGCTTCAGCTCGACCACCAGCGGCGCGCGCCCGAAGCTCGCCAGCGACAGCGCCGCCTGCGTCCGCTCGCCGCCCTGCTTCAACGCGCGCCCCACGGTGGCGAGCAGTTTCTGCAACGCGATCGGCTTCTCCAGGAAGTCGTAGGCGCCGATGCGGGTCGCCTCGACCGCCGTGTCGATCGTGCCGTGCCCCGACATCATGACCACCGGCATGGTGAGCAGCCCCGCGGCCGCCCACTCCTTGAGCAGCGTGATGCCATCGGTGTCCGGCATCCAGATGTCGAGCAGCACCAGGTCGGGCCGCGCCTGGCTGCGGAGTGCGCGCGCGTCCGCCGCGTTCTGCGCCAGCCGGACCTGATAGCCTTCGTCGCTCAGGATCTCGGACAGCAGCTCGCGGATGCCGATCTCGTCGTCTACGACCAGGATGTGCTGCATATCGGGTGGAAATGCTCCGCTGATTCTACACCCGCGCCCGCGCCGCCACGCGGCGCGGCACGTCCTGCGCCGCCGCCGGCAGCTCGATGGTCACGCAGGCCCCGCGCGGCGCGACGTTGGCGATCGCGGCCTTGCCACCGTGCTCCTCGACGATCTTCTTCACGATCGCGAGCCCCAGCCCGGTGCCCCTGGGCTTGGTGGTCACGTAAGGCTCGAAGGCGCGCCGCATCACGTGCTCGGGAACGCCGCAGCCATTGTCGGTGACCGTGAGCCGGACGATGCCGCCCGCGTGACTGCTCGCCACCGTCACGCGCGGGTCCGATGTGCCGGCGAGCGCGTCCTGCGCGTTCTGCAGCAGGTTGTGTATGACCTGCCGCAGTTGCGCCGCGTCGCCCGCGACCGGGGGCAGCTCCGCCGCGAGCTCGAGCCGCACGGCACGTCCCAGCGATGGCTCGTAGAGCGTCAGCACTTCGCGGGTCAGCGCGTTCAGATCGAGCTCGCGGATGGAGGGCTCGGGCGTGCGCGCATACTGGCTGAACGCGTCCACCATGTTCTTCAGCGCCGCGACCTGGTTGACGATGGTCTGCGTCGAGCGCACCAGGACTTCCGAGTCAGCCTGCGCAAGCTTGCCTTCGAGCTTCGCCTTCAGGCGCTCCGCGGAGAGCTGGATTGGCGTCAGAGGATTGCGGATTTCGTGAGCGAGGCGCATCGCCACTTCGGCCCACGCCGCCGCGCGCTGGGCCTCGGCGAGGTGGGTGATGTCGTCGAACACGACCACGCAGCCGCCCTCCGAGCCGGAGGGCAGGCGCGTGCCGCGCAGCAGCAGGAGCTGCGTCTTGCCGTGCAGGGGACGTTCCAACTGCTGCTCCCATTGCGCCTTGCCGGCGCGCGCGAACGCGGCTGCGATCTCGCGTCCGAGCTCGCCCATCCCGGCCGCCGCCGGCCAGCGCTCCAGCGCGGTTCCGACGAAGAGCGCAAGATCGGCCCCGAGCAGGGTGCCGGCGCTGCGATTGGCGGAGCGGAGATTCAATTCCTCGTCGAACGCGAGCACGCCCGCGGACAGGTTGGCGAGCAGGCTTTCGAAGTAGGCATTGGCCTGGGTCAACGCCGCCTGGTGGCGCTGCGCCTGCGCGTGCGCTTCGGCAAGCTGCAGGGTCATCTGGTTGAATGACTGGGTGAGGGTGCCGATTTCGTCGCGTGAGACGACCGCCGCGCGCTGGCTGAAATCCCCGCTCGCCACGGCGCGCGTGCCTTCCACCAGCGCGCCGATCGGCGCCGACAGCCGGTCGGAAAGCACGAATGCAAG
>JAHZNX010000349.1 GCA_020028375.1 Betaproteobacteria bacterium
CGGCCTCCCGCGCCACGCTCGTCGTCACGGTCGAGAGGACGTATTGCGCGCCGCTCAGGGCTTCCGCCAGGCCGCATAACGCGACTTTCGTTCCAGCCGACCGCGCTTTCAGCCGGTCGATGCCCCCCGCCTTCCCGATCAGGACATCGTAGGCCGTGATTTTCGCGCCGCGCACGGAAAGCGCGGCGGAGAACGCGGAGGCGACCTCGCCGAAGCCGATGAATGCAAGGCGCGTTGTCATTGGACCAGCCCGCGATACGCCTCCAGGGCCCGGCGCATGCCGGACGTTCCTCCCCTGCGCTCGTGGCCGGCGGATTCGGGGTAGTTGTAATATGGCAGGTTAGAGAACATACGATTTTTCGGATGGGAGGTAAAGCGTAGCCGGGGAGTCCATGTGACGAAATAAAGGAGGAATCATGAAGCCTTTTCGATACCTCGTCGCGGGGATGGTCGCATTGAGCTGCGCCGCAGCCGCGGGCGCGCAGCAGCCGTTCCCCAGCAGGCCCATCCGCCTGATCGTGGGATTCGCGCCGGGCGGAAACACGGACACCGTCGCGCGCGTCGTCGGGCACAAGCTCGCCGAGCGCCTGGGAACGCAGGTGGTGATCGACAACCGCGGCGGCGCCGGCGGCACGATAGGAACCGAGATCGCGGCGCGCGCCACTCCGGACGGCTACACCCTCACGATGGGGACCACGACGACCCATGCCATCGCCGTCGCCGCCTACTCCAAGCTCCGGTACGATCCGGCGAAGGATTTCACGCCGGCCGCGCTGGTCGCGATCGCGCCCTATCTCCTGGTGGTCCACCCCAGCATACCGGCTCGCAACCTCAAGGAGTTTGTGGCGCTGGTCAAGTCACAGCCCGGCAAGCTCAACTACGGCTCTGCCGGAACGGCGACGACCACGCATCTCGCGATGGTCACCCTCGCCACGCGCGCGGGCCTCGACATGACGCACGTCCCTTTCAACGGCAACGGGCCCGCCACCACTGCCGTGCTCGGGGGCCAGGTACAGGTGCTGTTCGGCGCCATGCCGCCGCTGCTGCCTCTCGTGCCCGCGGGAAGGGTGCGCCCGATCGTGGTCAGTTCCGCAAAGCGCTCGGTTTCGCTGCCCGACGTGCCGACCGTCGCGGAATCCGGCTACCCGGGTTTCGACGTCACGCTGTGGCTGGGCTTCTTCGCGCCGAGAGGCACGCCGCCCGCCGTCATGAAGCGCCTGGAAACCGAGCTGTTACACGTCGTCCAGTCGCCGGACGTGAAGGAGCAGATGACACGGCAGGGCCTGGAACCTCACAGCGCCACCTCGGCCGAGCTGGCGAAGCTGGTGAGGACCGAGATCGAGAACTACAAAACGGCGTTCAAGACCGCGGGCATCAAGATGGAGTGACGGGCCGACCGAGGGACGAATCTCGCAACGCCTTCGCAGCGGCGACCATGTTGACAAGCGCTGCCTGAGTCTCCGGCCACTTGCGGGTTTTCAGGCCGCAGTCGGGGTTGACCCAAAGGTTGCGGGCCGGCAGTACGGCCAGCGCTTTGCGCAGCAGCGCTGTCATCTCCTGGGCTGTTGCCACCCGGGGCGAGTGGATGTCGTACACCCCCGGGCCAATCTCGTTTGGGTAACGGAAGCTCGCGAAGGCGTCAAGCAACTCCATTTGCGACCTGGACGTTTCGATGGTGATGACGTCGGCATCCATCCCGGCGACGGACTCGATGATGTCGTTGAACTCCGAGTAGCACATATGGGTATGGATCTGGGTCTCGTCGGCCACCCCGGAGGAGGCCAGCCGAAACGCCTCTACCGCCCAGCGGAGATAGTCTTCCCAATCCGCTTTGCGCAGAGGCAGCCCCTCACGGATGGCGGGTTCGTCAATCTGGATGATGCGGATCCCCGCTTTTTCGAGATCGCCCACTTCATCCCGGATCGCCAAGGCGATCTGCATGGCGGTCGTCAACCGAGGCTGATCGTCTCGCACGAACGACCATTGCAGGATGGTGATCGGCCCCGTGAGCATGCCTTTGACGGGTTTTGCGGTCAGCGACTGGGCGTATTGCGACCACTTCAGCGTCATCGGCGCCTCGCGTTCCACGTCGCCGTAAATGATGGGCGGTTTGACGCAGCGCGAGCCGTAGCTCTGCACCCAGCCGTTGCCGGTGAACGCGAAGCCCTTCAGACGTTCGCCGAAGTATTCCACCATGTCGTTGCGCTCGAACTCGCCGTGCACCAGCACATCCAGACCGATCTCTTCCTGCCAACGGATGGCCCGCTCGGTCTCCGCCCGGATCGCCGCCTCGTACTGTTCCTGCGTGAGCTCGCCTTTCTTGAAACGGAGTCGGAACTTTCTCACTTCATCGGTTTGCGGGAACGACCCGATGGTGGTCGTGGGAAACAAAGGCAGATTGAAGGCTGCGCGTTGCTTTTGCTGTCGCACGCCAAAAGGGCTTCGGCGCTTGAGTGCTTCGGGGCGGACCGCGGCAAGGCGCTGTTTCACCGCCGGCCTGTGGACCAAATCCGACTGGCGGCGGTTCTCAATGTCGAGCATGTTTTCCTTGAATCGGCCGACATATCGTCCGTGCGTCTCGGGCTGTGCCAATCCGCTGAGCGTGACGACTTCGTCAAGTTTTTGC
>JAHZNX010000110.1 GCA_020028375.1 Betaproteobacteria bacterium
CCCCGCATCATCGCGGCCGTCCCCAGGTCCACGATGAACGGGTCGCCGCCGGTCGGAAAGCCGAACCCGATCGGGTTGGTGCCGAAAGCGGCTTTGGCGCCGCCGTGCGGCAGCACGACCGGCGCGGCGCTCGCGAGGTGAATGCCGACCAGTCCCGCGCGCGCGATCATCTCCAGGTAGTACGCGTTGCGGCCGCTTAGATGGCTGCGGTAGAGCCCGACGACAGAGATGCGGCGCTTGCGCGCTTTGCGGATCGCGAGCTGCGCGGCGCGGTAAACGGCGTAGTAGCCGACGTGGTTGCCGCCGTCCATCAACGCCGACACGTCGGTTTCGTGCACCACACGTATCGGGGTGCGCGGCTCGCGCGTGCGCGGGTCCTCGTTGATGGTCAGTATCCGCGGCAGCCCGGCGAAACGGTGGCCGCAGAGCGCGGCATCCACGAGGTGCGCGGTGATGATCTTCGATTGCCGCGCGTCGAAGCCGATCGCCCGCAGCGCGCGCTCGCCGAGCCGCGTCGCCTCTGCGACGCTCAAATGGATTTCATCCCTTGACATCCGTTGCCCGCCGCTCCGGAGTATAGCGCGCTGTTAAAATACCGCCTCGCAACCCGCCCGCCGCCATGCCTGCGTTCCCGCGCCCGATCGCGTCCAAGCTGCCCAACGTCGGCACCACCATCTTCACCGTGATGTCGCGGCTCGCGCAGGAGCACAACGCGATCAACCTGTCGCAGGGGTTCCCGGACTTCGACTGCGCGAAGGAGCTGCGCGATCTCGTCACCAAGTACTTCAACGCAGGCCTTAACCAGTACCCGCCGATGGCGGGCGTCATGCGGCTGCGGGAGCGCATTGCAGAGAAGGTCGGGGCGCTTTATGGGACGCAGTACGATCCCGAGCACGAAGTAACGGTCACGCCGGGTGCGACCTACGGCATCTTCACCGCGGTCGCGACCCTGGTGCGGCCCGGCGACGAGGTTATCCTGTTCGAGCCCGCCTACGACAGCTATGCGCCTGCGATCGAGGTGAACGGCGGCACCCCCGTCTACGTCCAGCTGCGCTATCCCGACTACAGCATCGACTGGCAGCGGGTGCAGCAGGCGATCACGCCGAAAACGCGCATGATCCTCATCAACACGCCCAACAATCCGACGGCAAGCGTGCTCTCGGGCGAGGACATGCGGATGCTCGAGGGAATGCTGCGCGGCACCGGCATCGTGGTGGTGAGCGACGAGGTCTACGAGCACATCGTGTTCGACGGCCACCGGCACCAGAGCGTTGCGCGCTTTCCCGGGCTCGCCGAGAGGAGCTTCGTCGTCTCCTCCTTCGGCAAGACCTACCACGTCACCGGCTGGAAGATGGGCTACGTGCTCGCGCCGAAGGAGCTGATGGCGGAATTCCGCAAGGTGCACCAGTTCAACGTGTTCGTCACCAACGGTCCGCTCCAGTACGCGCTCGCCGAATACATGGAGAACAAGGACGCCTATCTCTCGCTCGCGGCGTTCTACCAGAAGAAGCGCGATTTCTTCCTGCAGGGCGTGCGGGGATCGCGCTTCAAGCCCCTGCCCTCGCGCGGCACCTTCTTTCAGAATCTCGCCTACGACGCCATCAGCAACGAGCGCGACATGGACCTCGCCATCCGCCTCACGAAGGAGCGGGGTGTAGCCTCCATCCCGGTCTCGGTGTTCTACCGCAAGCCGCCGGACCACAAGGTGCTGCGCTTCTGCTTCGCGAAATCCGAGGAGACGCTTGCCCGCGGCGCGGAAATCCTCTGCAAGATCTGAGAAATAGGGTCAGACTCGACTTTCAGTATCACCATTCGAATGTAGTGTTCGAAAATCGAGTCTGACCCTATTTCTGATCTAGAATGTATTTGCCGCCGGCCGACGAGCCGGAATAGGAGGAGAACATGCCCAACTACACCCTTCAAGTGAACGGCACCGCACGCAACGTCAGCGTCGAGCCCGACACCCCGTTGCTTTACATCCTGCGCAACGACCTGGAACTCAACGGCCCGCGCTACGGCTGCGGACTTTCGCAGTGCGGCGCCTGCACCGTGCTGGTGGACGGCCGGCCGACGCGCTCCTGCGTGACGGCGGTCTCCTCGCTTGGTGCGAAGAAGATCACCACGCTTGAGAGTTTGGGATCGAAGGACCGGTTGCACCCGCTGCAGAAGGCGTTCATCGAGGAACAGGCAGCGCAGTGCGGCTACTGCACGAACGGAATGATCATGTCCGCCAAGGCGCTGCTCGACAAAACACCCCGGCCGACGGAAGCGCAGATCAAGAAGGCGCTCGCGGCGAATCTCTGCCGCTGCGGGACCCATAACCGAGTCGTGAGAGCCGTGCAGCGCGCGGCAAAGGAGATGGCAGCATGAGAACCACTATCTGCAATTCGCGACGCGATTTCCTGAAAGCCGCCGGCGCGATCGTCGTCGGTTTCAGCTGGTGCGTTCCCGGCGTGCTCGCGCAGCAGGCCTCGCCGGCACGGCTGCCGGGAAGTCTCAACGACAACCGCATGCTCGACGGCTGGCTCCGCATCAACGCCAACGGCACCGTGACCATCTTCACCGGCAAATGCGAGCTCGGGCAGGGCATCACGACGGCGCTCGCGCAGATCGCCTCCGACGAACTCGACGTCGCCTACGAGCGCATCGAGATGGTCTGGGCGGACACCGCGCGCACGCCCAACGAGGGCATGACGGCAGGCAGCCAGTCGGTGGAGAACAGCGGCACGGCGCTGCGCTACGCATGCGCGGAGGCTCGCCAGATCCTGCTCGGGCTTGCCGCGGCGAAGCTCGGGACGACGGCGGACCGCTTGACCGTCGTGGACGGCACGGTCTCGGGTGGCACCGGGAAAACGACCTACGCGGAGCTGGCGCGTGAAGCCAACCTCAAGCGCGAGGCCACAGCCCAGGTCAAACCCAAGCCGTCGTCGCAATACAAGATGATTGGAAAGAGCGTCCAGCGCCGCGACATTCCGTCCAAGGTGACAGGCGGGCAGAGCTACGTGCAGGACATGCGCCTACCCGGCATGGTGTTTGGCCGAGTGGTGCGTCCGCCCTCCTACCGCGCTCAGCTCGTCTCGTTCGACGAGTCCGCGATCAAGGCCATGCCCGGCGTTGTCGCCGTCGTGCGCGATGGCAGCTTCCTTGGCGTCGCAGCCGAGCGCGAGGAGCAGGCGATCAAGGCGGCACAAGCGCTGCGCGCCTCCGCAAAATGGAACGAAACGCCCGATCTGCCGCCGTCGGCCCCGGGCCTGTTCGAGCACCTTCAGAAAATGCGCTCCCAGGATTCGGTGGTCAACCAGAAGATTCCCACGGCCCCCGTCGGAGGCAAGGTCACGACCTACGACGCGACCTTCACCCGTCCCTACCAGGCGCACGCCTCGATGGGGCCTTCGTGCGCCGTGGCGCAGGTGCGGGACGGCAAGTACCAGGTCTGGACCCACAGCCAGGGGGTGTTTCCGCTGCGGCGCGAGCTGAACAAGGTGCTGGGCGTGCCCGAGGCGAACATCACCTGCACGCACGTCGAGGGCGCGGGCTGCTACGGGCACAACGGAGCCGACGACGTGGCGCTCGACGCGATACTGGTCGCGCGCGCGACCGGCGGCCGTCCCGTGAAGCTGCAATGGATGCGCGACGATGAATTCTCATGGGAGCCGTACGGCTCTCCCATGGTGATGAAGATGCGCGCGCGGCTCGAGGAGTCCGGGGGCATCGTGGACTGGCGGCACGAGGTGTGGAGCCATCCGCACTCGACGCGCCCCGTCAGCAATCCCGGCGGCAACCTGCTGGCGGGCTGGCATATCGCGAAGGCGGTTGCCCCTGCGCCCTCCCCCAATATTCCTCAGCCTGCGGGCGGCGCGGACCGGAACGCGGTGCCGCCCTATGAATTCCCGAGCCAGCAGATCGTGCTGCACTACATCACCGATGTGCCGATCCGTGTCTCCGCGCTGCGCACCCTGGGCGCATACGCCAACGTGTTCGCGGCGGAATGCTTCATGGACGAACTGGCGATCGCCGCCGGCGCCGACCCGGTCGAGTTCCGGCTGCGGCACATGAAGGACCCCCGTGCGCGCGCCGTGATCGAGACCTGCGCGCAGAAAGCGGGCTGGAATGCGGGCCAGAAGAGCGATGGCAGCCACGGCCGCGGGTTCGCCTATTCCCGCTACAAGAACCTTGCCTGCTATGTCGCCGTGGCCGCCGATGTCGAGGTGGACCGCCGCACCGGCAAGGTGCGTGTGACGAAAGCGGTGTCGGCCGTGGATGCGGGCCTCATCATCAACCCGGACGGATTGATCGCCCAGATCGAAGGCGGGATCATCCAGTCGGCGAGCTGGACGCTGAAGGAGCACGTCGGGTTCAACCGGCAGCGCATCACCACGAGGTCGTGGGCCGATTACCCGATCCTCACTTTCCCCGAGGTGCCGGCGGTCGAGGTCCATCTCATCAACCGCCCCGACGAGCGCTCGCTCGGCACGGGCGAAGGCTCGCAGGGGCCGGCGGTGGCGGCAATCGCCAACGCCGTCTTCCACGCCACCGGCGCGCGGCTGCGCGATCTGCCGTTCACGGCGAAGGCGGTGAAGGTGGCGCTCTCCGATGCGCCTTCCCGCGCCGCCTGAGAATACTGTCGCGTCATTCCCGCGCAGGCGGGAATCTAGTGATTCTGCTCTGGGCTCCCGCCTTCGCGGGAGCGACGAAAGGAGAGCCATGAAACGCCTGTTTTTGATCGTCATACTTCTTGTAGGAACGAGCGGGACAACCTGGGCACAGCAGCCGTGGCCCGCCAAGCCGATCCGCTTCGTCGCGCCGTTCGCCCCGGGCGGCGGCACCGACTTCATCGCGCGCGTCGCCGCGCAGAAGCTGAACGAGGCGCTCAAGGTGCCGGTGATCGTGGAGAACCGCCCCGGCGCCGGCGGCACGCTCGGCGCCGAGATCGGAGCGAAGGCCGCGCCCGACGGCTACACCTTCACCGTGATTGCGGGCAGTTATTCGGTAAACCCGAGCATCTACAAGCTCGCTTTCGACCCCGTGAACGACATCGCGCCGGTGATCCAGTTCTCGCAGGGGCCGCTGCTCGTGGTGGTGCATCCGTCGCTGCCCATCAAGAGCATGAAAGACCTGATCGCGCTCGCCAAATCGAAGCCCGGGGGCCTGAGCTACGCCTCCAGCGGCCAGGGCAGCATCGTGCAGCTCGCAACCGAGTTGTTCCTGCACATGGCGGCGATCAAGGCCGTGCACATCCCGTACAAGGGCACGGGACCGGCGATCACCGACACCATGGCCGGCAACACCCAGTTCCTGTTCGGCAGCATTGCGGCGGTGATGCCGATCGTGAAGCAGGGGCGGCTGCGCGGTATCGCCGTGACGACGGCCAAACGGCTCCCGGCCCTGCCCGATATCCCCACCATCGCTGAATCGGGGGTGAAGGGCTATGACGTGGTCCTGTGGCACGGGCTGATCGGGCCCAAAGGCTTGCCGCGGCCCACGGTGGACCGCGTGAACGGCGAACTCAACAAGGCGCTCAAGGCCAAGGACATGGAAGAGAAGCTCGCAACCGACGGCGTGACGGCGGCGGGCGGCACGCCCGAGCAGTTTGCCGCGATCATCAAGCGCGACATCGAAACCTGGCGCAAGGTCGTGCAGATGGCAGGCGTCAAAGCCGAGTAAATACGGACGCTGACGCGCCGTTTTACTTGCGCGCGTTCGAACGGACGCTATCGCACCGCTCAACGCGCGCGTCCCCACGATAAGGACATCAGATGCAGCTCGCTGGCATGCTCCACGGCGCGAGGCTCCTGCGCTTCGTGGGCTTTCCCTGCCCGGAGGTGCTGGGGCCGGACGCGACCGAGGCCGAGATCAAGGCGCTGATCGAGCGCCACGGCATGGTCTTCGTCAAGCCCGTGTTCAAGGGCGCCATCGGCAAGAAAGGCAAGGCCGGCCTGATCGGAAGGGCGAAGGACCTCGCGACGGCGCTGCGCGAGAAGGAGCGCCTGTTCTTCGCCGAGCACCGGGTCGGCAACACCGTCGCCAAGGCGCAGGGCGTCACCTTCGAGGCCGCGGTTCCGGCCCAGCACGAGGTCTATTTCTCGATCTCCGACTCGACGCGGTTCCGCGCCCCGACCGTGACCCTCACCCACCACGGGGGCGTGGACATCGAGGAGCTCGGGAAGGGCCAGATTGCCGAGGTCCCGTTCGAGGCGCTCACCGGCCTCAAGGCGTTCGTGATCGCCAACGCGCTCTCGGACCTCAAGGCCCCGCGCGAGCTGATCTCCCCTCTCGTCCAGCACCTGCCGCGGCTGTGGGAGCTGGTTCACGACTTCGGCATGACGACGCTCGAGCTCAATCCGATCCGCATGCGTCCCGACGGGCGCGGGCGGCTGCTGCCTGTCGCGTGCGATTTCAAGTGCGGCTTCGACCGCGACGACCCGCGCTGGGAGCGCCTCGGGCTCCCCGATCACCTGTTCGCGGCGGACCAGTCCGAGTTCGAGACCGAGATCAACCAGCTGCGCACGCACCAGGGGCAGAGCGACGTCTACGTGATCAACCCGAAAGGCACGATCCTCGCGCCCACCTTCGGCGGCGGGGCCAACTCGCTCGTCACCGAGGTGCTGGGCGACGATGCGATCATCTCCTCCGACTTCGGCGGGAATCCTCCCTACGAAAAGATGCGGGCCGTCGCGCACATCTGCTTCAAGCACTGGCTCGCCCAGTCCAACGTGCTGTTCCTGATCGGCGGCAAGTCGAACAACACCGACATCTTCGTCACCTTCCGCGCAATGGCCGACGCGCTGCGCGACTTCTTCAGCACCCACGGGCCGACGCCGCTCTACGTCGTGCTCGGGCGCGGCGGCCCGAATCTCGTGCGCGGCATGGGCGCGCTGCGCGACACGGTCGAAGCGCTCGGGCTGCCCTACCGCTTCTTCGGCTTCGACTCCGCGATCAGCGAGGTGGTGAACTACGCGCAGGCCGCCGACCGCTGGATGAAGGCGGGCGGCCGCGAGCTCGTCGCGCAGCGGCTCGGCCTGCGGAAGACCGGGTAAGGCCGGGGAACGGACGCGAGCGCGGCAATGGCAAGACCGGGCGTCGGCGGCTTCAAATACTTCGTCGGCATCGACAGCCTGGCGCAGGTCGCGACGCGCGAGGACCGCGTGTGCGTCCTCAATATACTGGGCGGCGAATCGAGCCTGGTGACGCCGGTGAGCCATGCCTTCTCGGGCGGCAACGTCGTCTTCGGCACCTCGCCCGGCCGCGGCGGCCAGAAACTCAAAACCACCGCCGGCGACATCCCCGTGTTCAACGCGGTGCGCGAGGGCCTCGATGCCGGCCTGCGCTTCAATACCGGGGTCGTCTACCTCCCGCCGGGCGGCGTGCGCGACGGTGTCGCCGAGCTGGCGCGGGTCAATCCCGACATCCGCAAGATCGTCATCGTCACCGAGAAGGTTTCGGTGCACGACGCGCGCGAGGTGCGCGCGATCGGCCAGTCGAACCGGATCGACATCTTCGGCGCCAACGGCCTCGGGGTCGCCGATTCCTGGAACCGGGTGCGCATCGGGGGCGCGCTCGGCGGCGACCAGCCCGAGGAATCGCTCCAGCGGGGCTCGATCGCCATCCTCTCCACTTCGCCGCGCCCGAGTTCGCGTTCGCCCTGAACAACGACGCGCGCAGCAAGGCCGCCGTGCTCTACGTCGAGCCGGGCGGCTACTACGAGCACGGGCTGCAGTCGGCCAAGCCCGTCATCGCGTGCGTCGTCGGGCGCTGGAAATCGAAGCTCACCCGCGCGGTCGGCCACGCCGGCGCGCTCGCCGGATCGGGCGACGACGCCGAAACCAAGGAGCGCTGGTTCATGGAGATGGTCGGGGTCGAAGGCATCTTCACGCCGCAGAAGCCGGTCTGCTCCGCCAAGGGCGCCGTCGTCATCAACATCGCGCACATCCCGCTCGCGCTCACGAAAGTGATGGCGCTCAACGGACACGCGCCCGATTTCAAGCCGCACGGCGACCTGTCGCTGAAGGCCTGGTTCGGCGGCAACCACGGCTTCAAGCTGCCGCCCGAGCTCGACATCCCCGTGGTCGAGGCGATTGCGCCCTACGACGCGCAGATCGCGGAGCTCGCCCGGCAGGTGGGCGCGGCGCTCCTGCGCCAGCCGATGAAGGACTGCTCGGGCGCCTCCCAGATGGATCCCGCCACGCAGGTCACCAGCGTCCACGGCCGCTCGATCCTCGAGCTCGCGCAGCAGCCCCTGGAAGCGAACTTCGCGCTGCCGCTGGTGCACGAGGGCGCGGGCGAGAACGACCGGGCGCTGCTCAACGTCGCAGTCGGCGCCGAGGTCAACCTGCACGGCGATGCGGCGCTCGCCGCCGCCGACGCCGCGCGGGAGGCCGGCAATTCCCCGAACACCGTCATGGCGGCCGCAACCAGCATCATCGGGCCGAAGCGCGTGGAAAAAGCGCTCGCCGGCGCGGACGCGCTGATAACGCTTTTCGCGCAGTCGGGGCTCACCGACGCGCGCGACGAGTCGTTCGACTTCAGGCGGATCGCGGTTCCCGACACCGTGCGCGCGACCTTCATCGCCGACCGGCGGGACCCCCGGGCCGAAGCGATGCTGGAGGCGGTGACCCGGCGCGGGGCGAAGTCCGCGTTCCTCAGGTTCTTGCGCGAGATGAAGGCGCCGGTGCACGCCGACGCGGTGCTCGCCGGAATCGCGACGACCCTCGCGTGGGGACCGCTGATGCGCCGGCGCATCAGCCGGTTGACGGCACGGACGCTGCCCTGGTACCTGCGCCTCTACGGGGTGATGATCGGCGCCTCCGTGCCGGGCGGCCGGCACGCGGCGGATTCATTCTGCGGGATACCGATGAAGGAGCTGCTGCAATCGTGGTCGCTGACCGACCTCGTGTTCCTGGCGGTCACGGGCAGGCGGCCCGCGCCGGGCCAATCGGAGCCGCTGCAGGTGCTGATCGGGCTCCTGATATCGAACGGCCCCGGGGCGATCTCCGCGCAAGGGGCGAAAGGCGCCGTCTCCTCCGACGGGCCGCAGACCCCCGGGCGCGTGCAGATCAACAAGGCGATGGTCGGCTTTCTCACGCACAGCGGCTACTCGCACGGCGGCAACGGCTACGAAGGCATGGCGTTCCTGATCGAGCAGTTTCGCGACACGCGCCTCTCCGATCCGAAATCGCGCGAGCACGGCCTCGACCTGCGCGAACTGGCCCGCCGCTTCGCACGCTCCTATAAACAGGACAAGGACCAGGGGCGCGAGCTCGGCAGCGGCGAGCCGCGCGCTCTTCCCGGAGTGCATCATCCCGTGTTCAAGGGGAAGCCGGTCAACGTCGATCCGCGCGAACGCTTTCTCGCGAAGCTGCTGGAAGAGCGCGGCGACTACAACGTGTTCCACGATTACTACCGGGCTCTGGTGCAGGCGCTCTACGACGAGGGGGTGTCGCCATACGTCTTCTGCGTGAACATCGACGCGGTGATCGCCGCGCTTCTGCTCGGCATGTTCTGGCAGGACTACCGCGCCGGGCGGCTCACCGAGCGCGACCTCGAGACGGCTGCGTTCACCGTGTTCCTTTACGGGCGCATGATCGGGAGCGCCGCGGAGATCGACGATCACCTGAACCGCGGCCGCAACATGGACACGCGCACGCCGCCGGACCGATGCCGCTTCGTGACTTGACGCCAATGGATCAGAGGAGGCCGCCATGCCAGTTCGTTGGGACAACCTGACCGTAGAAGGCAAGCCGATGCGCGTGTACATCGGCTTGCCCGAGGGCGAGCCGCGCCGCACCGGGATCCTGGTCGCGCAGCATGGGCCCGGCGTGGACGGGTTCATCCAGGATGTGGTGAACCGGCTTTTCCGCCACGGCTACGTCGCCGCGGCGCCGGAGCTCTTCCACCGCCAGCCGGCGCAGCTCCCGGAAGGCACCACGCGGATCGGCATGCTCAAGGACGATGAAATCATCGCCGACATGAACGCGACGCTCGCGCACCTGAAGGGCCTCAAGGATCCCGCCGTCGGGCCCGTCGGCATCGTGGGCTTTTGCATGGGCGGGCGGGTTTCCTACCTCATGGCCGCCGCAAACAAGGAGTTGAAGGCGTGCACCGTGTTCTACGGCGGCAACATCATGAAGCAATGGGGGAGCCTCCCCGCGCCGTTCGACCGCACCAAGGACATCAGCTGTCCCGTCATCGGCTTCTTCGGAAACGACGACACCAACCCCAGCCCCGAGGACGTCAACAAGATCGACGCGGGGCTGGCGCGCCTCGGCAAGCCGCACGAGTTCCACCGCTATAACGGCGCGGGGCACGCTTTCCAGAATTTTCTCGATGCGGCGCGCTACCGGGAGCGACCGGCGCGCGGCTCGTGGAGCGAGACGCTCGCCTTCTTCGCCCAGCACCTCAAACTGCAAGGATGAAGGCGGAAGGCTGAAGGATGACCCCCGGACTGCGGGGCTTCAAGCCAGGTCATCCCTCATCCTTCATCCCTCATCCTTCAAAGAACTCCGGAGAGCCCTCCGTCGACGTTGATGCAGCAGCCGGTCACGTAGCTCGCGGCGTCGGAAGCGAGGAATGCGATCACGTTCGCGACCTCCTCCGCTTCGCCCATCCGGCCGAGCGGCACCGTCTTGCCGACCTTCGCGTAGAAGTCGGAGATGCTCATCTTGTCGCGCGCCGCATTGCGCTCCTGCTGCTTCGACTTGATCTTCCCCACCGCGACCGCATTCACCAGGATGTTGAACGGAGCGAGCTCCTTCGATAGCGCCTTGGTGAGCGCGAGCCCCGCGGCGCGCGTGATCGTCGTCGGGAACGACCCCGCGAAGGGCTGCTTGGCCCCGACCATGTTGAGGTTGATGATGCGGCCTCCGCCCTGCTTCTTCATGTGCGGGATCGCGGCGCGCGCGGTGCGGATCTGCGCGAACACCTTGATGTCGATGTCGTTCTGCCAGGCCTTGTCGTCCACCACGTCGAACGGGCGCTGCCCGGTGCCTCCGGCGTTGTTCACGACCGCGTCGATGCGCCCGTAGCGCCGGACCGTCTCCTCGATGAAGCGCGGCATGTCCTCCGCCTGAGCGGCGTCCGCCACAACGGTCATGACCTCGGCTCCCGTCGCCTTTCGGATCGCCTCCGCCGCGCCTTCCATCACGTCGGCGCGCCGCGCGCAGATCGCCACTCGCGCCCCTTCCCGCCCGAAGCGCATCGCGGTCGCGCCCCCGATCCCCTCGCTGCCGCCGGTGATGGCCACGACCTTTCCCCGCAGTCCCCACTCCATGATCGCTTCCTCTCCGAATCGACGATGCGCGATTGTGACACAGAGAATCGGACCGCGTGACTCCGGTTAGAATATCGCTCCGGCAAGCCCGCCAATGCTGCGAAACCCGAGGTGCTGCGGCACGCACGACCATGAAATCCCTATTCGACCAGGAAACCACCGAAGCGCTGCAGCAGCTCTGTGACGAGACGTGCGAGGCGATGCAGCTCGCCCGGAAGAGCCCCGAGCTCGACGACCTTTCCGCCTGCCTGGCCGTCGCGCTGCTCAAGATCGGCCTCGCCACCGGCTTCATCGAGCAGCGCTACCCCGGCTTCGCCAAGGAGATCGAGGTGAAGCGCCAGCGCGTGATTGCGGCGCTTGCCGCGGAACAGCAGCAGCAAAAACACTAAATGCGCCTAACAAAATGACAGGTCCTACTGTACTCCCCTCCTTTTCAAGGAGGGGTGGATGCGAAGCAGACGGGGTGGTTACATCGGAACGCCTAGCTCCCACCACCCCGCCCACTGGCGCGGGCAC
>JAHZNX010000350.1 GCA_020028375.1 Betaproteobacteria bacterium
CCATCCTGCGGCGCATCGCGGCATCGGGCAGCCGGCCGCGCCCCGCGTTCAAGTTGTCCACAACGTACTCTGGCTTGTCCATTCCGGGTATCACTGCATTCACCGACTCGCTCGCGAGGATGTACTTCAGGAAGAACTGGCCCCAGGTTGACGCGTCGAACTCCGCGGCCCACGCCGGCACCGGCTTGCCGCGCACGGCGCGGAACAGGCGGGCGCGGGCGAAGGGCAGGTTGACCAGGACGGCGGTGCCGGTTGCGGCCGCCGCCGGCAGCAGTCGCTGCTCCACGCTGCGCTCGGCCATCGAGTAGTTGACCTGGATGAAATCGAGTTTTTCGCGCTGCATGATCTCGATCAACCGGTCGTTGGCGCGCTCCTGGCTCTGGGAGTGCGTCACGCCGATATAGCGGAACACGCCGCGCTCCTTCCACTCGCGCAGCAGCGCCAGTTGCGCGGCGACATCGTCGCGGTCGACGAACCCGACGTTGTGGATCTGCATGAGGTCGATTTTCTCGGTGCGCAACCGGCGCTGCGATTGCTGCATCTCGGCGATCGCCCGGTCCCGGGAAGCCGCGCGCACCTTCGTCGCCAGGAACACCTTGTCGCGGACTTTCAGGTCGGCGAGCAGGTCGCCGAGCACGGATTCCGCCGCACCGTAGGACGGCGCGGTGTCGATCAGGCGCGCTCCGCCCTGCAGCAGGGTCTCGATGACTGCGCGGCGCTCCGCGCGTTGCGCAGCATCGTCGCCGATATCAAACACGATGGCGGTGCCGAGCCCGACTACCGCGAGCCGCTCGCCGGTGCGCGGAATCGGACGCGTCAGCAGCGGTTTCGCGGATGCAGCGGCCGCACCGGCAGGCCCGGTCCCAAGCGCGGCGGCGGCGAGGCCGACGGTCATCGCCAGCGCTTCTCGGCGCGTGAACAAGCGGGGAGCGGGCTTGGTGTCGTCGTTCATGTCAGGTTCCTTGGGTGGTGGGTGAGGGGATGACCGGGGCGCGCGCTGCGGCCTCGCGTGTGCGGTGCTCGTGCACGCGGCCGAGCGCAAGCGCGAGTGCGAGCCACGCGGCGGTGACGGGCACGGTGGCGAGCGAGATCGCACCGAGCTCGAGTCCGGCGCCGCGCATCGCGGCGAACAGCCAGCCGCTCACCGCATCGCCGCCGCGGAACACCACGATGTCGATCACGTTCTTGGCCTTGTACTTCTCCTCGCGCTCGAGGACCGTAAACAGCACTTCACGCGCCGGGTTGGAGATCGCGAAGTTGGCGGTGCGTTGGAGGGCCTGGAAGGCGATCACGACCCACAACGCGGGCGAGAGCCAGAGGGCAACGAAGCCGAGGCAGAAGACCGCCGGCAGGAAAGCCGCCGCCGGGCCGGCGCCGAAGCGCTGTATCAGCCGTCCCGTCGCAACGAACTGCACCAGCAGGGTCAGGATCCCGATCGCGAGATCGATGGTGGCAAAGATGCGCGTACGCACCGCGGGATCGTCGGATGCCGCAGCCACGATGTTCGCCTGCTGGAAATAGAGGAACGTGCCGGCGAGGGAGAGCAGCGCGACCCACAGCGCGATGCCGGCGAGGTAGCGCGAGCGCACCAGCAGAGTGATGCCGGCGAGCCAGCCGCCGCCCAATGGCGCGGTTTCCGGCTGCCGCGCGGGCGCGGCGGCTGCGGACGCCTGCATTTTCAAACCTGGCGCGGCGGCTTCGAGGCGCAGCGCGCAGAGCACGGCCGCCTCGAGCAGCAAGGCGGCGACGATCAGAAGGTTCACGTAGCCAAGTGGCACCGCGAGCCCGACCGTCACCGCCGGACCCAGCAGCGCGCCGGCGGAGCCGCCCGCGGCGATGAAGCCGAACAGCCGCTTGCCCTGCTCGGACGCGTAGAGGTCGGCCATGAACGACCAGAACACCGAGACGGCGAACAGGTTGAACACGCTGATCCAGACAAAGAACACGCGCGCGACGTGGACGGTGCCGATGTCGAGCGCCAGCAGCAGCCAGAAAATCGCGATGTTGGCGACGAAGAAATGGTAGACGAGCGGTACGAAGCGCCGGCGCGGGAGCTTCGCGACCACGGCGCCGTACACCGGGACCACAGCGAGCATCACGAAGAAAGTGGCGGTGAACAGCCAGGGCAGGTTGCGCACGCCGCCCGCGATGCCCATCTCGTCGCGCAGCGGGCGCAGCACGTAGTAGCCGGCGAGCAGACAGAAAAAATACGCGAACGACCAGAGCAGCGCCCGCGCTTCTCCCGGCCGGACAGCAACCACGCGCGCCAGCCAGCGCTGCAGCCGATCGTCAGGCATCAGGGCTTAAGGCCCAGCGCCTGGCGCAGTTCCGCGGCGGTCATCGGCCGGCCGAAGACGGGCGTGCCGTAATCAAACTCCCGGGCGCGCGCGAGTCCGCCGACGACCACCGGCTCATGCCCGGCGTCCCGCACCAGGCGGACGGCGGTCTTCACCGCCTCCGCATCGTCGCCGGCGAGCGGGATACCGAGGCGTTCCCCGGCGCGGTGCGCATCGTCGCGCATGCGGGCGTAGCTCACCTCGTTATAGGCGCGCACGATCCGCGCCCCGGGTAGGAATTCCGGCGAGGTGACGCCGGTGCCCTTGGTGAGCGCTTCCT
>JAHZNX010000008.1 GCA_020028375.1 Betaproteobacteria bacterium
TTCCAGCTCGCGCCGATGGCGATGAACGGAGAGGAGCCCGTCGGCTCCATGGGCAACGATGCGGCGCTTGCCGTCTTGTCTTTTAAAAACAAGACGTTATATCACTACTTCCAGCAGCTCTTCGCGCAGGTCACGAACCCCGCGATCGATCCCATCCGCGAGGAGCTGGTGACTTCGCTCGTGTCCTTCATCGGGCCCAAGCCCAACCTCCTCGGCATCGACGAGATGAATCCGCCGCTGCGGCTGGAGATCAGCCAGCCGGTGCTCGACTTCTTCGAGATGGAGAAGATCCGGCACATCGACCGTTACACCGACGGCAAGTTCAAGTCCTTCGAGATCGACACGACCTACCCCATCGCCTGGGGCAAGGAAGCGATCGAAGCGCGCCTCGCCTCGCTGTGCGCGCAGGCCGAGGACGCAGTGCGCGCGGGCTTTTCCGTCATCGTCATCTCCGACCGCGGGGTCGAGCGCAATATGGTCGCGATCCCGGCGCTGCTCGCGCTGTCGGCGATCCACCAGCACCTAGTCAACAAGGGGCTGCGCACCAGCACGGGGCTGGTGGTCGAGACCGGCTCGGCGCGGGAAGTGCACCACTTTGCGCTGCTCGGTGGCTACGGGGCCGAGGCGGTGCACCCCTACCTCGCGCTCGAGACCGTCCTCGATCTCGCCGGACGCGGCGAGTTCGGCGCAGGCGTGGACGGCAGAAAAGCGATCAAGAACTACGTCAAGGCGGTCGGCAAAGGCCTGAAGAAGGTCATGTCCAAGATGGGCATCTCGACCTACATGTCCTACACCGGCGCGCAGATCTTCGAGGCGGTGGGCCTGGCGCGCTCGCTGGTGGACAAGTATTTCACCGGCACCACTTCCTCGGTGGGCGGCATCGGTGTGTTCGACGTCGCCGAGGAAACGATCCGCATGCACCAAGTGGCGTTCGACGAGGACGACCCGGTGCTGCGCGGCGCGCTGGACGCCGGCGGCGAGTACGCGTGGCGCGTGCGCGGAGAGGAGCACATGTGGACGCCGGACGCCATCGCGAAGCTCCAGCACGCCGCGCGCGGCAACTCCTACCCGACCTACCAGGAGTACGCAGCGCTCATCAACGACCAGTCGCGGCGCCACCTCACGTTCAGGGGGCTCTTTGAATTCCGCTTCGACCGGCGCGCGCCGGTCCCGATCGAGGAAGTCGAGCCCGCCGCCGAAATCGTCAAGCGCTTTTCCACGGGCGCGATGTCGTTGGGCTCCATTTCGACCGAGGCGCACACCACGCTGGCCATCGCCATGAACCGCATCGGCGGCAAATCCAACACCGGCGAGGGCGGCGAAGACTGGAGGCGCTACGCGCCGGTCAAAGCCGGCGAGAGCCTGATGTCGCGGCTCGGCAGCGAGCGCGTGGAGGTGGACATCCCGCTGGTCGCGGGCGACTCCCTCAATTCCAAAATCAAGCAGGTCGCCTCCGGCCGCTTCGGCGTCACCGCCGAATATCTGGCCAACGCGCGGATGCTCCAGATCAAGATCGCTCAGGGCGCCAAACCCGGCGAGGGCGGGCAGCTCCCGGGGCGCAAGGTTTCAGAGTACATCGCAGAGTTGCGCTACGCGACCCCGGGAGTGGAGCTGATCTCGCCTCCGCCGCACCACGACATCTACTCCATCGAGGACATTGCGCAGCTCATCCACGACCTGAAAAACGCCAGCCCCGATGCCGCGATCAGCGTGAAACTCGTGTCCGAGGTGGGTGTCGGCACGGTCGCCGCGGGCGTTTCCAAGGCGAAGTCGGACCACGTGACGATCGCCGGCCACGACGGCGGCACCGGCGCCTCGCCCTGGTCCTCCATCATGCACGCCGGGACGCCGTGGGAGCTCGGACTGGCGGAGACGCAGCAGACGCTGGTCTTGAACCGCCTGCGCGGGCGCATCGCGGTCCAGGTGGACGGCCAGATGAAGACCGGCCGCGACGTGGTGGTCGGCGCGATGCTCGGAGCGGACGAGTTCGGCTTCTCCACCGCGCCGCTCGTCGTCGAGGGCTGCATCATGATGCGCAAGTGCCACCTCAATACCTGCCCGGTCGGCATCGCCACCCAGGACCCGGCGCTGCGCCGGAAGTTCGAAGGGAAGCCCGAGCACGTCGTCAATTACTTCTTCTTTGTCGCCGAGGAAGCGCGCGAGCTGATGGCGAAGCTCGGCATCCGCAAGTTCAACGACCTCATCGGGCGCTCGGACCTACTCGACATGAAGAAGGGCGTCGAGCACTGGAAGGCGAAGGGCCTGGACTTCTCCAAGATCTTCGCCATGCCGCAAATGCCGGCCGAAGTCGCGCGTTACCACAGCGAGAAGCAGGCGCACGGGCTGGAAAAGGCGCTCGACAACCGGCTGATCGAGCTGGCGCGTCCGGCGCTCGAGCGCGGCGAGAAGGGGCTGCCGCACGACACGATCCATATCCGCTTCGCGGGCTCCGCCGGCCAGAGCTTCGGCGCGTTCCTTGCGAAGGGTGTCACGCTCGATCTGATAGGCGACACCAACGACTACTGCGGCAAGGGGCTGTCGGGCGGGAGGATTTCAGTGCAGCCCTCGCCCAAGTTCCGCGGCGAGCCGACCGAGAACATCATCACCGGCAACGTCGTGCTCTATGGCGCGATCGCGGGCGAGGCGTACTTCCGGGGTGTTGCCGGGGAGCGTTTCGCAGTGAGAAATTCGGGCGCCCAGGCGGTCGTCGAGGGCGTCGGCGACCACGGCTGCGAGTACATGACCGGCGGCGCCGTGGTAGTGCTGGGTACGACCGGCCGCAACTTCGCGGCGGGCATGTCAGGCGGCATCGCCTATGTGCTGGACGCCGACGGCGAGTTCGCCAGGCGCTGCAATACCTCGATGGTCGCGCTGGAGCCGCTCCTCGCCGAGGCCGAGCAGGAGGCGAAGTTGACGCGCGAGCTGTGGCACGGCGGCGTGTCCGACGAGGCGATCGTGAAGCGGCTGATCGAGAATCACGCGCGCCATACGGGCAGCGCGCAGGCGAAACGCGTGCTCGAGCGCTGGAGCGAGTTCCGGCCGAAGTTCGTCAAGGTGTTCCCGAACGAGTACCGGCGCGCGTTGGGCGAGCTCGCCGCCAAGGGACGCAGGATCGCCGCCTGACCGGAGCAGGGGGCGCGGGCCCCTTCCGCGCCAGCGGCGGAGCCTTCCCGCTCCCTCCGCACCCCTGGCAGGGTGAGCCGGCGCCTGAAGTGAGCGCTTACCATGGGCAAAATCACTGGATTTCTCGAGCACGACCGCGTCGAGGAGGCGTACGAGCCGAAGGACGCGCGCAAGAAGCACTTCCGCGAGTTCATCCCCCATCTCACGGACGAGGCGGCGGGCATTCAGGGCGCGCGCTGCATGGACTGCGGCATCCCGTTCTGCATGAGCGGCTGCCCGGTCAACAACATCATCCCCGACTGGAACGATCTCGTGTACCGCGCAGACTGGCGGTCCGCGATCGAGGTGCTGCACTCGACCAACAACTTCCCGGAATTCACGGGCCGGGTGTGCCCGGCGCCCTGCGAGGAAGCGTGCGTGCTGCGCATCAACGAGGACCCGGTCGGCATCAAGTCGATCGAGCACGCGATCATCGACAAGGCGTGGGAATCCGGCTGGGTCAAGCCTCAGCCACCCGCGCGGAAGACCGGCAGGAAAGTCGCGGTCGTGGGCTCCGGCCCCGCCGGGCTCGCCTGCGCGCAGCAGCTCGCGCGCGCCGGCCACGACATCGTCGTATTCGAAAAGACCGACCGTATCGGGGGCCTGTTGCGCTACGGCATCCCCGATTTCAAGCTCGAGAAACGGCACATCGACCGGCGCGTGGACCAGATGGCGGCCGAGGGCGTCTCGTTCCGCACCGGCGTTTGTATCGGCACCCAGCGCCCCGGCAAGGGCGTTCCCGACTGGTCGCGGGAGCTCCTCGCGCCCAATGCGCTCCGCGGCGGGTTCGACGCGGTCGTGCTCGCCGGCGGCGCGGAGCAGCCGCGGGACCTGCCGGTTCCGGGCCGCGAGCTCGACGGCGTCCACTTTGCGATGGAATTTCTGCCACTGCAGAACAAGCGCGTCGCGGGCGACACGGGCGTGCCCGACCTGTGGGCGACCGGCAAGCACGTGGTGATCATTGGCGGGGGCGACACCGGTTCCGACTGCGTGGGCACTTCCAACCGCCACGGTGCCAAGTCAGTGACCAACCTTGAACTGTTCCCGATGCCGCCGGACGTCGAGCACAACCCGGATTGGCCATACTGGCCGACGCGGCTGCGCACCTCCTCCTCGCACGAGGAAGGGGTCAGCCGCGACTGGTCGGTCGCCACGAAGGCGTTCGTGGGCGAGGGCGGCAAGGTCACGGCGCTCAAGGCCGTGCGGCTGGCGTGGCAGGACGGCCGCATGAGCGAGGTGCCGGGCTCGGAGTTCACGATGCCCGCCGATCTCGTGCTGCTCGCAATGGGGTTCGTTTCCCCGGTTCAGTCCGTGCTCGACGGATTCGGCGTGGCGAAGGACGCTCGCGGCAATGCGAGGGCGACCACGGACGGCGCCGGCTGTTACGCGACATCGGTGCCCAAGGTGTTCGCCGCCGGCGACATGCGGCGCGGGCAATCGCTCGTGGTGTGGGCGATTCGCGAGGGGCGGCAGTGCGCGCGCGCCGTGGACGAGTTCTTGATGGGGTCCTCGGAGTTGCCACGATAGGGCGGCAACTCCGGACCCTGGGGCAAATGGGAGCAGGGGGCTAAAGCCCCCCGCACCCCCCATGGTCGTGCAGCGAGCCGATGCGGTAGGGTCAAGCCCTGATTCTGCAAACCCAGTGCCCAAACTCAAGAACGACACCCTGATCCGCGCGTTGCTGAGGCAGCCCACGCCCTACACGCCGGTCTGGATCATGCGCCAGGCCGGGCGCTACCTCCCCGAGTACAACGCGACCCGCGCCCGCGCCGGTAGCTTTCTCGCGCTTGCCAAGAATCCCGACCTCGCCACCGAGGTGACGTTGCAGCCGCTCGCCCGGTTTCAGCTGGACGCCGCCATCCTGTTTTCCGACATTCTGACGATACCCGATGCGATGGGGCTGGGATTGACCTTCACCGAAGGCGAGGGGCCGCGCCTGGAGCGCCCGCTGCGCGAGGAGCGGGATATCCGCAAGCTGGCGGCGCCCGACCCGCAGGAGCGCCTCGGTTACGTGCTCGACACCGTGCGCCAGGTGCGCTCGGCGCTGAGCGACAGCGTGCCGCTCATCGGATTCTGCGGCAGCCCGTTCACCCTCGCGTGCTACATGGTGGAAGGCAGCGGCAGCGCCGATTTCCGCACGGTGAAAACGATGCTCTACAGCCGCCCCGATCTGCTGCACCACCTCCTGGAAGTCAACTGCCGCGCCGCCACCGCCTACCTCAACGCCCAGATCGAGGCGGGAGCCCAGGTGGTCATGATTTTCGACACCTGGGGTGGCACGCTGGGCGCTGCGGAATACCGGGAATTCTCGCTTTCCTACATGCGGCGCGTCCTGCAAGGCCTCAAACGCGAGCATCATGGAGAGCGGGTGCCCAGCATACTGTTCACCAAGGGGGGCGGCGGATGGCTCGAGGCGCAGGCCGCCAGCGGCTGCGATGCGGTCGGGGTCGACTGGACGGTTGATCTCGCCGCGGCGCGCGAGCGCGTCGGCCAGCGCGTCTGCCTGCAGGGAAACCTCGACCCGGCCGTGCTGCCCGCGGGAAAACAGGCGGTACGCGCCGGCGTCGCTGCCGTGCTCGCAGCCTATGGGAAGGGCGCGGGCCATGTTTTCAACCTGGGCCACGGCGTCTCCCAGTTCACTCCTCCAGAAAATGTCGCAGCGCTCGTGGAGGCGGTTCACGAGCTGAGTCCGGCCTATCACTGAAGACCCGCACCGGTGCTGGGTTTGCGGGCAACCCGCCCCACTTATGCACACTGCGAACTCACGCCGCATCAGGGTAGCCGGGGACGGCCAAGGGCGCGACGAACTTATTTAAGTATTTGATTTATATGAATTTCTACTACATGGCTTGACTGGGACTCTCAGCGGCTCCGGCGTCGCTGCGGATTTCAGCTTGCGCGGGTCATGAGCTATCAACACTGTTATCCACAGCGAGGTGTTGATAACGCAAATTTTCGCCTTCCCTTAATCGGTTGGCGTTTGTCCACAGGGTCCTTGGAAACATGACGGCGCACTCCCCGAGCCGCTCGTGGTGCGGACATTTGCCGGCATGAGCATCATTCGCGTCGCGCTCGACGTTCCCGTTGCCAAGCTGTTCGATTACCGCGCGCAGGAGGCGAGCGCCGCCGATGTCGGACACCGCGTGCTGGTGCCCTTCGGGCGGAAGACCGCTGTCGGTGTGATCGTCGAGCTCGCTCGTTCCACGGCGGTCCCGGAGGAACGGCTGAAAGGCGTCATCCGCATACTGCAGGAGTTCCCGCCACTCGCGGCTGAGGACCTGCGGCTGCTGCGGTTCGCTGCCGATTACTATCACCACCCGCTAGGCGCAGTGGTGATGGGCGCGCTGCCGACGCGCCTGCGCCGTGTCGCCGGTCCCCCGCGACTCAAGAAGCGCGGCCCGGTGATGCCCCAGGAGGCAGGGCCCGCGGTCAGGACCGCGCCGCTCGAGGCCGCTGCCGCGCCTGAACTCACCACCGAGCAGATGCGGGCCGTGTCCAGCATCCGCGCGGGACTCGGCGGATTTCACCCGTTTCTCCTCCTCGGGGTCACCGGCAGCGGCAAGACGGAGGTCTACCTGCACGCCGTCGCCGCAGCGCTGGAGGCGGGCCGGCAGGCGCTGGTGCTGGTGCCCGAGATCGCGCTCACGCCGCAGCTCGAAGCGCTGGTGCAACATCGCTTTCCAGGCACGCCTACCGTGAGCTTGCACAGCGCGCTCGCCGAAGCGGAGCGCCTGGAGCACTGGCGCGCAGCGTGCTCCGGGCAGGCCCGCATCGTTCTCGGCACCCGGCTCGCCGTGTTCGCTCCGCTCCCGGAACTCGGCCTCATCGTCGTCGACGAGGAGCAGGACAGCTCCTTCAAGCAGGGGGAGGGGTTCCGCTACTCGGCGCGCGATCTCGCGGTGGTGCGGGCGCGGCAGCGCGGCGTGCCGGTTGTGCTCGCCTCGGCTACGCCCGCGCTCGAGACCTATCACAATGCCGTGAGCGGCCGTTACACGCTGCTCACGCTGTCGCACCGCATCGGCGCCCCGCCGCCGCGCATCTCCTGCATCGACATGCGCGGCGACAAATTGAGCGACGGCGTGTCGGAGCGCCTGCTCACCGCGCTGCGCGAGCGCGTCGCGGCCGGCGAGCAGGCGCTGGTGTTCATCAACCGCCGCGGCTACGCGCCGGTGCTGATGTGCCGGTCTTGCGGGTGGGTATCCGGCTGCCAGCGCTGCTCGGCACGGCTGGTGCTGCACCTGCAGGAGCGGCGCCTGCGCTGCCATCACTGCGGCCATGTCTCCCCGGCGCCGGCAGCCTGCCCCGACTGCGGCAACCAGGATCTCGCACCGGTTGGCCACGGCACACAGCGCGTGGAGGAGGCGCTGTCGCGGCTCATCCCGCAGGCGCGCATCCTGCGTATCGACCGCGACACGACGCGCCAGCGCCGCGCCTGGCGCGCGATGCGCGAGCGCATCCAGGAGCGCAACGTCGACATCCTGGTCGGCACCCAGATCCTCGCCAAGGGCCACGACTTTCCCCATCTCAACCTGGTGGGCGTACTGAACGCCGACAGCCAGCTCTACAGCGGCGACTTCCGGGCCGCCGAGCGACTGTTCGCGCTGCTCACCCAGGTCGCCGGACGCGCCGGACGCGGCGGCATCCAGGGCGAGGTGCTGATCCAGACCGAGTTTCCGCACCACCCGCTCTATGCGGCGTTGCGCGTCCAGGACTATCGCGCGTTCGCCGACGATGCGCTCGCCGAGCGCCGGCAGGCGGGATTCCCGCCATTCCTCCACCAGGCGCTGTTGCGCGCGGAGGCGCCGCGACTCGACACCGCGCTCGAATTCCTCGGCGCGGCCGCGCGCCGCGGCAGCGCGCTCGATCGGCAGGTCACCGCGTACGACCCGGTGCCGGCCGCGCTGCCGCGGCGCGCCGGCCGCGAGCGCGCACAATTGCTGGTCCAGTCCGCCTCGCGAAGCCGTCTGCGCGATTTTCTAGACGCATGGAGCAAGGCGCTGACGAGCTCGGCTCCCACGCGCGCGCGCTGGTCGATCGACGTCGACCCGCTGGAGTTCTGACGTCGCTTATAATTCGCCTTTCCTCCGCGTTCCAGATGCCCGCCCCAGTTTCACCCGACCTGCGCTCCCATTTTTCCGCGCTGTTCGAGAGCGCGATTCGAGAAATCACGCCCGTGCCGGTGGCGCCCAGCATCGTGCTGGAGAAGCCGCGGCAGGCCGAGCACGGCGACTACGCCTGCAACGTCGCGCTGCAGCTCGCCAGGGCGCTCAAGCGCGCCCCGCGCGAGATCGCGGCCCGGCTGGTGGGCGCGCTGCCGGCTTCGCCCTATCTCGAGCGGGCCGAGGTGGCGGGGGCGGGATTCATCAATCTCTTTCTGAAGCGCTCGTTCAAGCAGCAGGTCGTCAATCGCATCCTGGAAGCGGGCGGGGTCTATGGAACCGGGCTGCTGGGCCAACGCAAGAAAATCCAGGTCGAATTCGTGTCGGCCAATCCCACCGGGCCGCTGCACGTCGGCCACGGGCGCGGCGCCGCCTATGGCGCGAGCCTCGCCAACATACTCGAGGCCGCCGGCTTCGACGTGAGCCGCGAGTTCTACGTCAACGACTTCGGACGTCAGATGGACATCCTGACGCTGTCGACCTGGCTGCGTTATCTCGAGCTTTGCGGCGAAGCGGTGCCCTTTCCGCCCAACGCCTACCAGGGAGAATACGTACGCTCCATGGCGCGCGCGCTCCACGCTGAGCACGGCGCGCGGTTGCGCCGCGGCGCCGGGATCTTCGCCGCGGCGCTCTCCCAGCCGGACGAGGAGATCCGCCTCGACGCCTTGATCGAGAGCTCGAAGCGCGCGCTCGGCGACGGCTACGACATCGTTCACCGCTTCGCGCTCGAGGTGCAGCTCGCGGACTGCCGCAGCGACCTCACCGAGTTCGGCGTCACGTTCGACAAGTGGTACTCCGAGCGCTCGCTCTACGATAGCGGCCGGGTCGAGCGCGCGCTGAAACGGCTCGAAGAGCGCGGCCACCTCTACGAGCAGGACGGGGCGAAGTGGTTCCGCTCGAGCAGCTACGGCGACGAGAAAGATCGCGTGGTGCGGCGCGAGAACGGCCAGTACACCTACTTCGCTTCCGACATCGCCTACCATCTCGACAAGTTCGAGCGCGGCTTCGACATCGCAATCGATATCTGGGGCGCGGACCACCACGGCTACATGGCGCGCGTGAAGGGCGCGCTCGCGGCGCTCGGCCTCGACCCGCAGCGGCTCACAATCGCGCTCGTCCAGTTCGCGGTGCTCTACCGCGGCGGCCAGCGGGTTTCCATGTCGACGCGCGCCGGGGAGTTCGTCACGTTGCGCGAGCTGCGAAGCGAAGTCGGCAACGACGCCGCGCGCTTTTTCTACGTGATGCGGAAGAGCGATCAGCACCTCGACTTCGACCTCGACCTCGCCAAGTCCCAGAGCACCGAAAATCCGGTCTACTACGTCCAGTACGCGCACGCCCGGGTGTGCAGCGTGCTCGAGCAGTGGGGGGGCGACGTGGCGGAACTCGCCGGCACGGATGTAGCCGCACTCCTCGCGGAACACGAGACCGCGTTGCTCGCCCTGCTGCTCGAATATCCCGACGCGGTGGAGAACGCCGCGCGCGATTTCGCGTCGCACCTCGTCGCGTACTATCTGCGGGAGCTCGCCGCGGGGTTCCACAGTTATTACAACGCGACGCGCCTTCTGGTGGAGGACGAGAGCGTGAAGCGCGCGCGCCTTGCGCTCGCCGCCGCGGTACGGCAGGTACTGCGCAACGGGCTCGCGCTGCTGGGTGTGTCAGCCCCCGATAGAATGTAAGATACGCGCATGTCGAAGGACTACTATCGCGCCGAGCCGGCCGCCCGCAGCGGCAGCAGCCAGCTCCTCGTCGGCATCCTGATCGGGCTCGTGCTGGGTCTCGGCATCGCGCTCGGGGTCGCGTGGTACATCAACAAGATGCCCAATCCATTCCTCGGCCGCACGCCGCCCGCCAAGCTCGAGCCCTTGAAGCCCGCTCCGTCCGCGTCTTCAAGAAGCGAGGACAAGACAGCGCGCGCGCCCGAGCCGAAGCTGCGCTTCGACTTCTACAAGATCCTCCCGGGCACCGAGGAACCGGTCACGGATCCGCAGGCGAAGGACGCAAGGAAGCCGTCAACGGCAACGGCCGGCGAGACGTTCTTCCTCCAGGCGGGGGCGTTCCAGAACCCCCGGGATGCCGATACCCTCAGGGCGCGGCTCGCGCTGCTCGGCGTCGAGGCCCGCATCCAGACCGCGACGCTGCCGGACAAGGGCGTGTGGCACCGCGTGCGCGTGGGGCCGTACAGCAGCGTGGAGGAACTCGGCCGCACCCGCGAGACTCTCAAGCAGAACGGCGTCGAAACCACTCTCATCAAGGTGCGCGACGAGCGCCCCTGATTTTCACGGAGCACGGATGAAGCGAGTTGGACTTTATTGGCATTTTGCCGCCTGGTTCCTCGCACTGAGCCTGAGCAGCGGCACATGGGCGCAGCTTGCGCCAGGCAAGGACTACCAGCTGATCAACCCGGCCCAGCCCACCAGCAGCGGCGCGAAGGTCGAGGTCATCGAGTTTTTCTACTACGGCTGCCCGGGCTGCAACAGCCTGCAGCCCTCGCTCCGGGCCTGGCTCAAGAAGAAGCCCGCCGACGTCGAGTTCCGGCGCGCGCCCGTGGTGTTCCAGGACGCATGGCTGCCGCTCACCACGGCTTATTACGCGTTCGACGCGATGGGCCTGGTGGACAAGCTGCATTACGAGACCTTCAGCGCGATACACGATCAGCGTGCCCTGAGCGACAAGGGACTATTGCGCGACCAGAAGCCGCTCTTCGACTGGGTCGCGAAGCAGGGGGTGGACCGGCAGAAGTTCGTCGACGTCTACAATTCCTTCGGCGTGCGCAGCCGCACCAACCGCTCGATCGAGCTGCCCGGACACTACCACGTCACCTCCACCCCGACGCTGGTGGTGGATGGCAAATACCTCATGACACCTGCCATGGCCGGCAGCTACGAGCGCTACTTCGACGTGCTCGATCAGGTGATCGCCATGGCGCGCAAAGAGCGCGCCGCGAAGAAGTAGGCCGCAACCCGTGCGGGCCGCGCTCGCGCTGCTCGCGCTCGCCTGCGTGGCGGGCGCTGCGTGCGCGCAGGACATCCGCGCCCGGCAGAACATCGAGTACCGGCTGATCGCCCCGCAGCCGGTCGAGACCGGGGAGCGGATCGAGGTCATCGATTTCTTCTGGTACGGCTGTCCCTACTGCAACGAGCTGCAGCCGGCGCTGGAAGGCTGGATCCGGCGCAAGCCGGCCGACGTCGCCGTGCGCCGGGTCCCGGCGATCCTCAGGGATTCGTGGGCGCCGCACGCGCGGATCTTCTACACGCTCGAGGAGCTGGGCGAGGTCGAGCGCCTGCACCTCAAGGTCTACGCGAGCTATCATGTCGAGCGCTTGCAAATGAGCAAACCCGATGTGATGGTCGAGTGGGCAGCGACGAACGGCATCGATCGCAAGCGCTGGCTCGAGGCTTACAGCTCCCCCGCGATCGACGCCAAGGTCCGACGCGCCAGGGAACTCTCCGCGGCCTACACCGTTCAGGTCACGCCGACGCTCGTGGTAGACGGTCGCTATCTCACGTCGGGCCAACATGTGCCGGGCAGCGACATCCGCGACATCGTCCCGATTCTTGAAGACGTGGTCCGCCTCGCGCGCCAGCGGCGTAGTGGCCGCTGAAGCGGCCCTCACAGTCACTCGACAGTGACGGATTTGGCGAGGTTGCGCGGCTTGTCAACGTCGGTGCCGCGCAGCACCGCCACGTGGTAGGCGAGGAGTTGCAGCGGAATGACGTGAAGTATCGGAGACAGCGTCCCGGCATGCTCCATCAGCCGGATGACGTGGACGCCCTCGCCCTCGGCGACACGCGCATCGGCATCGGCGAAAACATAGAGCTCGCCGCCGCGCGCGCGCACTTCCTGCAAGTTGGACTTCAGCTTCTCGATCAGCTGGTCGTTCGGGGCCACCGTCACCACGGGCATTCCGGCATCCACCAGCGCGAGCGGCCCGTGCTTCAACTCCCCGGCGGCGTAGGCCTCGGCGTGGATATAGGAAATCTCCTTCAGCTTCAGCGCGCCTTCCATCGCGATGGGAAAGTGCGCGCCGCGCCCGAGGAAAAGCACGTGGTGCTTCGCCTGGAAGCGGCCCGCCCAGTCGCGCACCTGCGGCTCCACCGCGAGCACCGTCTCCATCGCGCGCGGCAGGTGGCGCAACTGCGCGATCAGCTCTTTCTCCCGGTCGGGGGCGAGCCGGCGCCCCAACTTCGCGAGCACCAGCGTCAGGACGAACAGGGCGGCAAGCTGCGTCGTGAAGGCCTTGGTGGAGGCCACCCCGATTTCGGGGCCGGCGCGGGTAAGGAAGCGCAGGCGGGAGGAGCGCATCAGCGAGGATTCGGGGGAGTTGCATACCGTCAGCGTGTCGGTGAGGCCGCGCGACTGGGCGTGCTTCAGCGCCGCGATCGTATCCGCGGTTTCGCCCGATTGGGATATCGTCACGACCAGGGTTCTCGGCCGCATCACCGCGTCGCGGTAGCGGAACTCGCTCGCGATTTCCACCGCCGCAGGCAGTCCGGCGATCGCCTCGAGCCAGTAGCGCGCCACCAGCCCGGCGTGGTAGCTCGTGCCGCAGGCGAGCAGCAGGACCTGGCTTGCGCGCCCCAGGATCTCCCGCGCGTCCGCGCCGAAGAGGTTGGCCTGCAGCGACTGCGCGTTCGCGACCATCTCCAGCGTGTTCGCGACCGCGCCGGGCTGCTCGAAGATCTCCTTCTGCATGTAGTGCGCGTAACGCCCCTTCTCGACCGCGTCGGCGGCGAGCTCGCTCCTCGTCGTCGGGCGCTGCGCGGGGCGGCCGCCGCCGTCGCGTATGCTGACGCGGTCGGGCCGCACCTCGACCACGTCGCCTTCCTCGAGGTAGACCACGTCACGCGTGCGCGCGAGCAGCGCGGCCGCGTCGGAAGCGAGGAAGTTCTCGTCCTGCCCGAGCCCGACGAGCAATGGCGAGCCCTTGCGCGCGCCGACGACGACACCGGGCTCGCCGCTCGAGATGAAGCCGACGGCGTATGCGCCCTCCCATTCCCGGCTCGCCGCCTGGACCGCGTCGAACAGCGGCACGCCGCCAGCGACGATTGAGTGGACGTGGTGCACCATCACTTCGGTGTCGGTTTCGGAGGTGAACGCGTAGCCGAGCGCCTTCATCCGCGCGCGGATCGGCTCGTGGTTCTCGACGATGCCGTTGTGGACGATGCCAATCTCGAGCCCACCGCGCGTGGAGAAATGCGGGTGCGCGTTGGCCTCGGTCGGAGCGCCGTGCGTCGCCCACCGCGTGTGCGACAGCCCGGTGCGCGCCTCGAGCCGCCGCTCGCGGGCAAGTTCGTCGAGGCGCGCGACCCGTCCGGTCGAGCGCAGCCGCTCGAGATGCCCGCCGCTCAGGTAGGCGATGCCGGTCGAGTCGTAGCCGCGATATTCGAGCCGGCGGATGCCTTCGATGAGGAGGTCCACCACGTTGCGCGTGGAGGCCGCGCCGACGATGCCGCACATATCAATTCGGTGATGAGTGATGGGTGATGAGTGATGGGCAAACACCGTTCGTCAAGAATCCCGACGTCTCGTAACACTTTCGCCCATTACCCATTACTCATCACCCTTTACCGCCTTTTTGGGCCGTTTCCAGCCGGGGACGGTGACCTGCTTTGCGCGCGCGACGGTGAGCTCGCCCGCCGGCGCTTCCTTGGTGATGGTGCTGCCGGCGCCGATGGTCGCGCCGCGGCGGACAATGACGGGAGCCACCAGCATGGTATCGGAGCCGATGAAGACGTCGTCCTCGATTACGGTGCGGTGCTTGGCGCCGCCGTCGTAATTGCACGTGATGGTGCCGGCGCCGACGTTGACGTCGCGCCCGACGGCGGCGTCGCCGATGTAGGCCAGGTGGTTCGCCTTGGAGCCGGCGCCGATCTCGGATGCCTTCACCTCGACGAAGTTGCCGATGTGGACCTCCTCCGCGAGCCGCGTTTCCGGACGGATCCGAGCATAGGGTCCGATCCGGCAGTTGGCGCCGATCTTCGCTCCGTCCACGGAGGTAAACGGCTCGATGCGCGTGCCCGGCCCGACCGCGGCATCCTTGAGCACGCAATTCGCCCCGATCTCCACGCGGTCCGCAAGCCGTACTTCGCCCTCGAACACGCAGTTGACGTCGATGCGCACGTCGGCGCCGCAGACGAGGCTGCCACGCACATCGATGCGCGCCGGGTCCGCGAGCGTGACGCCGGCTTCCATCAGCCTCACCGCCTGCTGCCCCTGGTAAATGCGCTCGAGCTGGGCGAGCTGCTGCTTGCTGTTGACGCCGAGAATTTCCCACTGCGCGGCCTTGACGGTCGCGACGGCCACCTTGTCCGCGAGCGCCAGCGGCACGACATCGGTCAGGTAGTACTCGCGCTGGGCGTTGCGATTGGTGAGTTTCGCGAGCCAGCCCTCCAGCCGCGCCGTGGGCAGCGCCATGATGCCGGAGTTGATCTCGCGGATGCCGCGCTCCGTCGCGCTGGCGTCCTTCTCCTCGACGATGGACGTAATCGACCCGCGGCGGTTGCGGACGATGCGGCCGTAGCCGGCCGGCTCGTCGAGCTCGGCGGTCAACAGGGTCAAGCGGTCCCCGCCGCCCGCGATCATCGCCGCAAGGGTTTCCTCGCCGATGAGCGGCACGTCACCATAGAGGACCAGCGTCAACCCCGCGGCCTCGAGGCGCGGCAGCGCCTGCGCCAGGGCGTGTCCGGTTCCGAGCTGCGGCTGCTGCTTGACGAACGTCAGGCCGTCCGTCCGCAGCGACTGCGGCACTTGTTCGCCGCCGTGGCCATACACCACGCAGATGCTCGCGGGCTTGAGCGTGCGTGCGGCGGCGATCACGTGCTCGATGAGCGCTTTCCCGCCGAGAGGCTGCAGGACCTTAGGCACGCGCGAGCGCATGCGCTTGCCCTGCCCGGCGGCGAGGATGACGACATTGAGCCCCGAAGGCATCTGGAAATTATCGCACAAACATCAACTTAGGCGCTGCGCCAGATAGCGCGCGACGGCGTCGCGCTGTCCCGGGTCGAGCCTCAGCCCGGCTTTGGTGCGGCGCCACAGCACGTCCTCGGCGTTCACCGCCCATTCCTGCTCGACCAGGTAGTCGATCTCGCGCGCATAGAGCTCCGCGCCGAAATGCGCGCCCAGATCCGCTACCGCGGCGGCCTTCCCGAGCACATCGTACGCGAGTGCACCGTGGCGTCGCGCCAGCTCCCGCAATAGCGACTGCGGCAGTTGTGGATGGCGCTCTACCAGCCGCTGCAGGAAGCGCGACGCATCTCCCGCCGGTAGTGTGGCGCCGGGCATCGGCGTGTCTGCGGTCCAGGCCGGCCCCATGCCGGGAAACCACGGCGCGAACTTCTCGATCGCGTGCTCGGCGAGGCGGCGGTAAGTCGTGATCTTGCCACCGAAGACCGAAAGCACTGGCGCGGCGCCCTGATCGCTGTCGAGCCGCAACACGTAGTCGCGCGTCACCGCCGAGGGGCTCGCCGAGCCGTCATCGTAGAGCGGTCTCACGCCGGCATAGCGCCAGAGGACCTCGGCCGGGCTGACGGCACGCCGCAGATAGCGATTGGCAGCGCGGCACAGGTAATCCACTTCCGCGACGCTTGCCTCGGGCCGCGACGGGTCGCCGTCGTGCGGAACGTCGGTGGTGCCAATGAGGGTAAAGCGCTCCTCGTAGGGAATCATGAACACCACGCGCCGGTCGTCGTTCTGCAGGATGAACGCGTGCTCACCCTCGTAGAGCCGGGACACCACGATATGGCTGCCGCGCACGAGGCGGACGTTGTCGCGCGAGGGCTGGTGCAGCCGATCGTTGAGCACCGCCTTCACCCACGGGCCCGCAGCGTTGACGATCGCTCTCGCCGCCACTTCCAGCACGCCTTCCTGCCCGCGCAGCTGCGCCCGCCAGAGGCCGCCTTCGCGCTTGGCCGCGATGCATTCGGTGCGCGTGCGGATTCTTGCCCCGCGGGCGTTGGCGTCGCGTGCGTTCGCCACGACCATGCGGGCATCGTCTACGCAGCAATCGGAATAGATGAACCCGTGCCGATACTCGGGCTTCAAGCCCGCCGAATACGGGGGGCGGTCGAGCCGCACCGCATGCGAGCCCGGCAGCCGCGTCCTGCGGCCAAGGTGGTCGTAGAGAAAAAGTCCGGTGCGGATCATCCACCGCGGCCGCAGCTGCGGCACGTGCGGCATGATGAAACGCACCGGTCGCACGAGGTGGGCCGCAATCCGGAGCAGCAATTCGCGTTCGGCAAGCGCTTCCGCGACCAGACGGAACTCGAACTGCTCGAGGTAACGCAGCCCCCCGTGTATGAGCTTGCTGCTCGCGGAGCTGGTATGCGCGCCGAGGTCGTCCTTCTCCACGAGCAGGACGGAGAGGCCCCGCCCGGCCGCCTCGCGCGCGATGCCGGCGCCGTTGATGCCGCCGCCAATGACTAGGAGATCGTAGCTATCCATAAATGAAGAAGGGGCAGCCTGCGCTGCCCCTATTTTGCCCCCGCGCGTTGAACGGCGCTGCCGCTGCGAGTCCGTGGCCCCGGAGATACGGCTCGTCCGTTCGAACGCGCGGAGATAAACCGGCGCCGTCAGGCGTCCGGCTTACCGCGGCCTCCGAAGCGCTGGCGGCAAGCATCGAACGTCGCCGCGTCGGCCGCCTGCGCGTCTCCGGGGTCAGATCCCCAGAAAACCACTGGGGCCCCTCTTCCGCCCTGCGACGCGCTACTTCTTTTGCCGCAGCTTGCGGATGGCAGCGAGCTGGGCGGCGAGGCTCGAGACTTCCGCCTCGACCGCCGCGACCTCCTGCTTGTCGTGCGCGCTGCGGCGCGCTTCCTCGGCCTTCTTCAGCGCCTCGTTCGCCTTGGCTTCATCCAGGTCGTGGCCACGGATCGCCGTGTCGGCGAGCACCGTGATCACTCTGGGCTGCACCTCCAGTATTCCGCCGGCCACGAATATCAGCTCCTCCTCGCCGCCGCCGGCAGGCTGGATGCGCACCGTTCCCGGCTTGATCCGAGTGATGAGGGGTGTGTGCCGCGGGTAGATGCCGAGCTCGCCCATCTCGCCCGGCAGCACCACGAATTCCGCCTCGCCTGAGTAGATCGACTCTTCGGCGCTGACGACGTCGATGTGGATGGTGTTGGCCATCACTTCTTCTGCGCGGGCGCGGCACCACGGTTGGCAGCGGCAGTTCCCTTAGGCGCTGCCGTCTCCTTGGACGCCGAGCTTTCCTTGGGCGCGGCGGTCTCCTTGGCCAGGGAGTCTCCCGCGCGCTCCAACGTCTTTGCCTTCTCGAACGCTTCTTCGATCGTGCCGACCATGTAAAAGGCCTGCTCCGGGAGCGCGTCGCATTCGCCCTCCACGATCATCTTGAACCCCTTGATGGTGTCCTTCAGTGCCACATACTTGCCGGGCGTGCCGGTGAAGTTCTGCGCCACGGTGAACGGCTGCGACAGGAAGCGCTGGATTTTGCGCGCCCGCGTCACGGCGAGCTTGTCTTCCGGCGCGAGCTCGTCCATGCCGAGAATCGCGATGATGTCGCGCAGCTCCTTGTAACGCTGGAGCGTCGCCTGGACCGCACGCGTGGTGTTGTAGTGCTCCTCGCCGAGCGTGTTCGGATCCATCTGGCGCGAGGTCGAATCGAGGGCATCCACGGCCGGGTAGATGCCCAGCGCGGCGATGTCGCGCGAGAGCACCACGGTCGCATCAAGGTGGCCGAAGGTGGTCGCGGGCGACGGGTCGGTCAGGTCGTCCGCAGGCACGTAGACGGCCTGGATCGAGGTGATCGAGCCGGTCTTGGTCGAAGTGATGCGCTCCTGCAGCCGGCCCATTTCCTCGGCCAGCGTCGGCTGGTAGCCCACGGCCGAGGGCATGCGTCCGAGCAGCGCCGAAACCTCCACTCCGGCCAGCGTGAAGCGGTAGATGTTGTCGATGAAAAGCAGGATGTCGCGCCCTTCGTCGCGGAATGCTTCGGCTATCGTGAGACCGCTCAGCCCGACCCGCAGCCTGTTGCCCGGCGGCTCGTTCATCTGGCCGAACACCATCGCGACCTTGGACTCCTGGAGATTGTCGAGCTTGATGACCTCCGCCTCAACCATCTCGTGGTAGAAGTCATTGCCTTCGCGCGTCCTTTCGCCCACGCCGGCGAACACCGAGAGGCCGCTGTGCTGGGTGGCGATATTGTTGATGAGCTCGAGCATGGCCACGGTCTTGCCGACGCCCGCACCGCCGAAGAGGCCGATCTTGCCGCCCTTCGCGAACGGGCAGATCAGATCGATCACCTTGATGCCGGTCTCCAGCAACTCGACCGACGGGGCGAGCTCGTCGAATTTGGGTGCCGCCTGGTGGATCGGGCGGCGCTCCTCGGTCGTGACCGGGCCACCCTCGTCGATCGGGCGCCCGAGCACGTCCATGATGCGCCCGAGCGTGCCCTTGCCGACCGGCACCGAGATCGGCGCGCCGGTGCTCTTCACCTTCATGCCGCGGCGCAGGCCGTCGGTCGAGCCCATCGCAATGCAGCGCACGATACCGTCGCCCAGCTGCTGCTCGACCTCGAGGGTAAGGCCGCGCTCGGCGATGCCTTTTTCACCGGAGTCTTCGACCAGCAGCGCGTTGTAGATCCCCGGCATCGCGTCGCGGGGAAATTCGACGTCGATCACCGCGCCGATGCACTGGACGATGGTTCCGGTCGCCTGATCTTGTGCTGGGGCCTGGTCTTGTGGCATGGCTCATTCCTCAAACGGCGGCTGCGCCGCCGACAATTTCTGAAATTTCCTTGGTGATCGACGCCTGCCGGTTCTTGTTATAGATGAGGGTCAGCTCGTCGATCAGGGTCGCTGCGTTGTCGGAGGCAGCCTTCATCGCCACCATCCGCGCCGACTGCTCGGACGCCATGTTCTCGGCCACGGCCTGATAAATCACGGCCTCGATATAACGCGTGAGAACCTGCTCGAGAACGACCCTGGCTTCCGGTTCATAAAGGTAGTCCCAGACGGTCTCGGGCGCGCCCAGCCGCTCCCCGGACACGGGCAGCAATTGCTCCATCACCGGCTCCTGCTTCATGGTGTTGATGAAGCGGGTATAGAAGATCATCAGCCGGTCGAAGCGGTCCTGGACGTAGCCGTCGAGCATGACCTTGAGCGCGCCGATCAACTTCTCCATCTGCGGACGGTCGCCCAGCTGGGTCACTTGCGACACGATGCGGGCGCCGAGCCGCTGCATGAAGCCGAGCGACTTGTTGCCGATGCAGCACACGTCAATCTCCTCGCCCTCCGACTGCCACTCCTTGATTTTCGCGAGCGCCATGCGCAACACGTTCGTGTTGAGCGCGCCGCACAGGCCCTTGTCGGTGGTGACCACGATGATGCCGACGCGCTTGACCGTGTCGCGGCTCACCAGGAACGGATGACGATACTCCGGATTGGCGTGGCTGATATTCGCCGCGACGTTGCGAATCTTGTCCCCATAGGGGCGGGCGGCGCGCATGCGGTCCTGGGCGCGGCGCATCTTGGATGCGGCGACCATTTCCATCGCCTTGGTGATCTTCCGGGTGTTCTGCACACTCCGGATCTTCATCCTGATCTCTTTGGTCCCCGGCATATCGTGTTCCCCGCGCGCGTTGAGCGGCGGTCAGATTGGGCGATTCCAGCTCCGATTCATCATTTCGTCCGCTCCAACGCGCGCAGCAGTTTCAGCGAATTAGGGTACGGGAGACGCGTCTCCCGTGCCCTAGGGCGTCTAGAAACTGCCGTTCTTCTTCCAGTCCTCGATCGCGGCCTTGAGCGACTGCTCCTCGCCCTCGCTCAGGTCTTTCTTGTCCTCCATGACCTTCACCAGCGAGCCGTACTTGACCTTGAGATGGTCGCGCAGCGACTTCTCGGCAGAGAGCGCCTTTTTGATGTCGATGCCGTCGAAATAGCCGTTGTTGACCGCGAACAGCGTGAGCGCCATCTCCCACACCTGGAGCGGCGCATACTGCGGCTGCTTCATGAGCTCGGTCACCATGCGCCCGCGGTCGAGTTGCCGGCGGGTGGCCGCGTCGAGGTCCGAGGCAAACTGTGCGAAGGCGGCCAGCTCCCGGTACTGGGCCAGGGCGAGCCGCACCCCGCCTCCGGTATCGCGGCGCTTCATGATCTTGGTCTGCGCGGCGCCGCCCACGCGGGACACCGAGATGCCGGCATTGATCGCGGGCCGGATGCCGGCGTTGAACAGATCGGTCTCGAGGAAGATCTGCCCGTCCGTTATCGAGATCACGTTGGTCGGCACGAACGCCGTCACGTCGCCCGCCTGCGTCTCGATGATCGGCAGCGCCGTGAGCGAACCGGTCTTGCCCTTGACCTTGCCCTCGGTGAATTTTTCGACGTACTCGTCGTTCACGCGCGAGGCGCGCTCGAGCAGGCGCGAGTGCAGGTAGAACACGTCGCCCGG
>JAHZNX010000111.1 GCA_020028375.1 Betaproteobacteria bacterium
CTGGTATGCGCCGCTTCCGGCGTGGACGTGGTCGCGCCTTCCGACATGATGGATGGCCGCATCGGCGCGATCCGCGACGCGCTCGACCGCGGCAGGTTCATCCATACGCGCATCCTCGCCTACTCTGCCAAGTACGCCTCCGTCCTTTACGGCCCGTTTCGCGACGCGGTGGGCTCCGCGAAGAGTCTCGGGCGTGGCACCAAGCACACCTACCAGATGGACTACGGAAACAGCGACGAGGCGCTGTGGGAGGTTGCGCTCGACCTCGAGGAGGGCGCGGACATGGTAATGGTCAAGCCCGGATTGCCCTATCTCGACATCGTGCGGCGGGTCAAGGAGCAATTCAAGGCGCCGACCTATGCCTACCAGGTGAGCGGAGAGTACTCGATGATCAAGGCGGCGGCGGCGCGCGGCTGGCTCGATGAGCGCCCGTGCGTCATGGAGGTGCTGACCGCGTTCAAGCGCGCCGGCGCCGACGGCGTGCTCACCTACTTCGCGCTCGACGTCGCCGGCTGGCTGAAAGCCGGCGGCTGATCACGCCTCGGCGAGGAGCTGTTCCACAACCTGCAGCTTGGCGCGCTCGATGCTCTTGCCGTCCGGGCTGGCGCGGAGCGACGCGCGCAGATCGAGCGTCGAGAGCACGGTCAGCTCGATGTCGGTGCCGTGGTCGCTCACGGTGTAGACCGGCACCGTGCGCGTCTCCTCCCCCGAATACAGGCGGGCCTGTGCCGTCCGGTACGGGATGCCCCGGTCAATCAGATAGAGCTCCACCGCCTTCTCGTTATCGGTGAACAGCTGCAGATTGATGTCGGCGTACTTGCCGGCATTGCCGTTCAGGACCGAACCCGTCAGATACGGATTGAACCGGGCAAGCTCCCGCATCGCCCGCACCGCGGTCGCGCGCAGCGTGTGCAAGCGGTCACGGTGCTCTTCCGGGTGGTAGATCTGCCGATAGGCGCGCAGCGCCTCGTCGATCTCCTCGTTCGCCGGCAGTTCGCGCGTCTCCGGCAGGCCGGCCTGGCGCGCGGCCTTGCGCTTGGCGTGCGCGTAATCCTCGATCCCGTCCTCAGCCATCAGCCGCGCCGCCAGATAGGCGATTTGGCTGCGGCGGTCGTTGCGGCCGGTGTCCCTCGCCATCGCCGGTTCAGAACAGCTGGTTGCGCACCTCTTCCGGACGCTCGCCGCCCACCACGCCGCCGATCAAGGTTTCCCGCGCCGGGGGCGGAAATTCCTGGTAGAAATAATCGACCAGTCCCGCCTGCGCGTCGGCGACTCGCAGCCCCGTGTCCGGGTTGACGTGATACGCAACCACCCCGGCGGGCGGCGCAATCGGCTGCTCCGGGACGCCGTCGAGCACCGCCCCCATGTAGGCCATCCACATCGGCAGCGCCGCCTGCGCGCCGGTCTCATTGCGACCCAGCGTGTGCGGACTGTCGAAGCCAATCCACGCCAACGACACCAGCCCGGGGACATAGCCGCAGAACCACGCGTCCACGAACTCGTTGGTCGTGCCGGTCTTGCCCGCGAGGTCGTTGCGCCCGAGCTTCAGGGCGCGCGCGCCGGTGCCCGTGCGCATGACATCGCGCATGATAGTCGTCATGATGAAAGCGTTGCGCGCGTCGATGACGCGTTCCGCCCCCGCTCCCGCCGCCGCCGGTTGCGCCGCCATCAGCACGTTGCCCTTGGCGTCCTCCACCCGCTCGATGAAGTACGGCGCCACGCGGTAGCCGCCGTTCGCGAACACCGCATAGGCGGCGACCATCTGCAGGGGAGTCGCATTGCCGGCGCCCAGCGCCATGGTGAGATACGGCGGATGCAGTTTGGGATCGAATCCGAAACGGGCGATGTAATCCTGCGCGTACTGCGGTGAAATCGCCTGGAGGATGCGCACTGACACCAGGTTCTTCGACTTGGCAAGCGCCGTGCGCAGCCGCATCGGCCCCTCGAACTTGCCGTCAAAATTCTTCGGCTCCCACGGCTCCGAGCCGGTCTGCGCGGCGGTGAACGTGAGCGGCGCGTCGTTGATGACGGTCGCCACGGTAAACCCCTTCTCGAGTGCGGCGGAGTAGATGAAGGGCTTGAAGCTCGACCCTGGCTGCCGCAGCGCCTGGGTAATGTGGTTGTACTGATTGCGGCCGAAATCGAACCCGCCGACCAGCGCCCGGACCGCACCGTCGCGCGGGTCCATGGAAACGAAAGAAGCCTCGACCGCGGGCAACTGGGTAATCTGCCAGCGCCCCTTCTCGTCCCTCTGCACGCGGATGATGGCGCCGCGGCGGATGCGCTGGCCGGGACTTACCTTCTCGCCCAGCAGGCGAGCGGCGAATTTCAGACCTTCATCCTTGATGTCCACCCATTCACCGCCCCTGCGATACGCCCGCACCAGCCTGGGGCTCGCCTCAGCTACCACTGCAGCGTAGATATCATCGCTGTCGGTGGTCTCCTGTAGCGCGTCTTCAAGCGCTTCCTCGCTCGGCTTGTTCGACAGCTCGACGTAGCCCTCCGGCCCGCGGTAGCCGTGGCGGCGGTCATACTCCATGACGCCGTAGCGCGTCGCGGCGTACGCCACCTCCTGGTGGGAGGTGCGGAGCGTGGTGTAGACGCGCAGGCCGCGAGCGTAGGTATCTTCCTGGTAGCGATCGTAGAGGATCTTGCGCACCATCTCCGCAAAATGCTCGGCGTGAACGGGGTACTCGTTGACCTCCTTCTTCACCGCGATGGCCTGCTGGTCGGCCGCCTTGAACTCTTCCTCCGAGACCATCTGCAGCTCGCGCATCCGGCGCAGCACGTACTGTTGCCTTATCTTGGCGCGCTTGAAGTTCGCAATCGGGTTGTAGCGCGACGGAGCCTTTGGCAGCCCGGCAAGCATCGCCGACTCGGCCAGGGTCAGCTCGGCGAGCGGCTTGCCAAAATAGGTCTGCGCGGCAGCGGCGAAACCATACGTGCGCTGGCCGAGGTAGATCTGGTTGATGTAGAGCTCGAGGATCTGGTCCTTGCTGAGATTGGATTCGATCTTGAATGCAAGCAGCACCTCGTTGAACTTGCGGGCAAGCGTCCTTTCCTTGGACAGGAAGAAGTTCCGCGCGACCTGCATGGTGATGGTCGACGCCCCCTGGCGCACGCCACCGGAGATGAAATTTGAGAGCGCGGCGCGCGCCACGCCGACGTAGTCGACGCCGCTGTGCTGATAGAAGCGCTCGTCCTCGGCGGCCAGGATGGCCTGGATCATCGGCTGGGGAACGTCCCCGATTCTCACCAGCGCGCGGCGCTCCTCACCGAACTCCGCGATCAACTTGCCCTCGGCGCTGTAGACCCGCAGCGGGATCTTCGGCTGATAGTCGGTAAGCGACTCGAGCGACGGCAGGCCGGGATAGATGATCGCGGCGGCGAACGCGACCAGCATGACCCCCGCAAGCGCGACCGATAGCGCCAGTACTATGGGGAACGTCCACCACCGATTCGACATGTCGATAAAAAGCCTAAATTAGGGGTGTTGCGCAATTGCAACAGCAGTAGATTGGCCGCTTCAATCAGTGAAACCCGCCACAGTGTCGGATCTTGGCACGGTGTAAGCTATGTTGATTGTCCATGCATTATAGGCGGGGTTCCCCGCTTGCGAGAGAAAGTGACCAAAACGCTTTACAGCCAAAGTAGTTGTTGCTAGCATTTCATGTAAACTGTGGGAAATTGTCCCCATTGACTTATGTTCAAAGGAAATTTTAGCCTCAACCTCTCTGCGCTCGAGGGCCTTTTCAAGGCCAAAATGCCGCCTTTGATCGGGGTCGACATCAGTTCCTCGTCGATCAAGATGGTGGAAATCAGCGAGCCCGGCAAGGGCCTCTACCGCGTCGAGCGCTACGCCATCGAGCCGCTGCCCAAGGATTCGCTGGTGGAGGGCAACATCAACAACCTTGACGCGGTAAGCGACGCCCTCAAGCGCTGCCACAAGCGGCTCGGAAGCAACGTCAAGAATCTCGCGCTCGCCCTGCCCAACGCGGCCGTCATCAGCAAGAAGATCATGGTGCCCGCCGGCCAGACCGAGGATGAGCTCGAGCTGCAGGTCGAAACCGAGGCAAACCAGTACATTCCGTTCGCGCTCGACGAGGTCAACCTGGATTTCCAGGTGCTCGGGCCGGCGCCGAACAACCCCGACGATATCGAGGTCCTGATCGCGGCCTCGCGCAAGGAGAAGATCATCGACCGGCTGGCGGTGGCCGAGTCGGCCGGGCTCAAGGCGACCGTGATGGACGTGGATCTCTTCGCCGCCCAGTCCGCTTTCGAGCTAATCGAGGGCCAGTTCCCGGACCATGGCAAGGACCAGAACATCGCGGTGGTGGACGTCGGCTCCAGCATCATGGCGGTCAATGTGCTGCGCAACGACCAGTCGATCTACATGCGCGAACAGCCCTTCGGCGGCAACCAGTTGACGCAGGAGATCCAGAATAAATTCGGCCTGTCGCCGGAGGAAGCCGAGGCGGCCAAGCGTGCCGGCGGGCTGCCGGAGAACTACGAGTCCGACGTGCTGCAGCCGTTCATGGACATGATGGGGTTGGAGGTCGCGCGCGCGTTGCAGTTCTTCTTCACCTCGACCCAGCATAACCAGATTCACCACATCGTGCTCTCCGGCGGCTGCGCGGCGATTCCCGGAGCCGACGAAACGGTCGGCAAGCGCGTCCAGGTCAACACCTTGATCGCAAACCCCTTCGTCAACATGACGCTGTCCTCGAAGATCCGGCCGAAAAGCCTGACGCAGGATGCGCCTTCGCTCATGGTGGCGTGCGGACTGGCCATGCGGAGGTTCGATCCATGATCCGCATCAACCTGCTGCCGCACCGCGAGGAACGGCGCAAGCAACAGCAGCAGCAGTTCATCATTCTCCTCGTCGGCGTGGTCGTGATCGGGGCGGCGGTCTGGTTCGTCGTGCGCAGCTATCTCGACGAGCAGCTCGGGACGCAGCAGGCCCGCAACCAGTACCTCCAGGCGGAGATCGTCAAGCTCGACAAGCAGATCGCCGAGATCCAGAAGCTCAAGGAGCAGACCGCGGCGCTGCTCGCTCGGAAGAGAGTGGTGGAAACGCTGCAGAGCAACCGCTCCGAGGTGGTGCACCTGCTCGATCAGCTGGTGCGGCAACTGCCCGACGGCGTCTACCTGAAGGCGGTGAAGCAGACCGGCACCCGCGTTACCATTACCGGCCTCACCGAGTCGCAGGCGCGGGTTTCCACGCTGATGCGCAACCTCGAATCCTCGCCGCAACTGGAGAACCCCGGGCTGGTGGAGATCAAGGCCGTGCAGCAGGGCAGGCTGCGCGCCAACGAGTTCATCCTGAACATCAGCATTACGCGCGCCAAGGTCGAGGAGCCGGCCGAGAAGGCGGCACCGAGGCCGGCGCCCAAGGGGTGATGCGCCATGGCCATGACGTTGAATGACCTGAGACGGCTCGATCCGAAGAAGATCGGCAGCTGGCCCATCCTGCCCAAGCTGGGGGTGCTGCTGATCACGCTCGTGCTGATCGTCGCGGCGAGCTGGTGGTTCGACTGGCAGCACCAGATCGACAGCATCAACCAGGAAAAGCTGAAGGAGGAGGGGCTGCGCAAGACCTTCCTCACCAAGAAGAGCGAGGCGATCAACCTGCCGGCCTACCAGAAGCAGCTGGAAGACATCGAAAAACAGTTCGGGGCGCTGTTGAAGCAGCTGCCGGGCCGATCCGAGATGGACGCGCTGCTGACCGACATCAACCAGGCCGGCCTGGGGCGCGGCCTGCAGTTCGAGCTGTTCAAGCCCGCCGCCCAGGAAACGCGGCGCGACTTCTACGCGGAACTGCCGATCTCGATCAAGGTCACCGGCAACTACCACGATATCGGCGCGTTCGCGAGCGACATCGGCAAGCTCTCGCGGATCGTCACGCTCGAGAACATTTCGCTCGCTTCGGCGGGCAAGGGCGGCGGCCTGGTGCTGGACGCACTGGCCAAGACCTTCCGCTATCTCGATGACGAGGAGCTGGCGCTGCAGCGCAGGACCGCCGCTGCCAAGAAGGGCGGCCGGAAATGATGAAGCGCCCCATCCTCTTCGGCGCCTTCGCCTGCCTCGCGCTCGTGGGCTGCGGAGCCGAGCAGCATTCGGACCTGCGGCAATTCGTCCGGGATTCGGAAAACATGCCGCGCGGGCGCATCCCCCCGCTGCCGGAAGTGAAACCCTACGAGCCGTTCGAGTACGCGGCCTTCGATCTCCTCGATCCGTTCGTGCCACGCAAGATCGAGCCGTCCAAGATTGCCGGCAAGCGGCACCCGCTGCTGCCTCCCGAGGACCGGCGCAAGGGGCCGCTTGAAGCGTTCCCGCTGGAAAACCTCAAGATGGTGGGTTCGCTTTCCCAGAAGAAGGAGTTCTTCGCGCTGATCAAGACCCCGGACAACAACCTGTACCGGGTCAAGATGGGGGACTTCATGGGGCAGAATTTCGGCCGCGTCATCGACATCAGCGAGTCGGCGGTGAAGTTGAAGGAGCTGATTCAGGACAGCGGCAACGACTGGAAGGAAGAAGAGCGCATGCTGCTGCTGCAGGATGAACAGGAGGCAAAAAAATGAAGCTCAACGCGTCATTTCGTTCGTGGGCCCTCCAGGGAGCGCTGGCGCTCGCCCTCGCGTGCGCGAGCCTCACCGCGCGTGCGCAGACGAACAGCATCGAGTCGATCAACGTTTCGCCCGCGCCCGGCGGCAAGGTGATCATCCGCGTGACGCTGGCGCAGCCGCCGGCGAGTCTGCCCGCGGGATTCACCGTGAGCAACCCGCCGCGCATCGCCTTCGATTTTCCCAATACCACCAGCGCGCTCGGCCGCAGCACCCAGGAAGTGGCGGAAGGAGACCTGCGCGGTATCAACGTGGTGCAGGCAGGCGACCGCACGCGGCTGGTACTCAACCTCTCCCGCGTTTCCGCCTACGACACGCAGATCGAGGGGCGGGCGCTGCTGATCACGCTCCAAGGCGCTGCCGCCGTTGCGAGCCCCGGGGGCGCGATCACCCATTTCGCCGAGGCGCGGCCCGGGGACCGGCGCCACGCGCTGCGTGACGTCGACTTCCGGCGCGGAGCCTCCGGCGAGGGGCGCATTGTGGTCGACCTCTCGGACAGCTCCGTCGGCATCGATCTCAAGCTCCAGGGCAGGACCATCATCGTCGACTTCATCAATACCGCGCTGCCGCGGAACCTGCAACGGCGCCTCGACGTCTCCGACTTCGGCACGGTAGTGCAGACCATCGACGCCATCCCGCAGGGCGGCAATACCCGGCTCGTGATCGAGCCGCGCGGCGTCTGGGAGCATACCGCCTATCAGACCGATACCCGCTTCATCGTGGAAGTGAAGGCGCAGCTCGAGGACACCGGCCGCATCGCGCGCGGTGGCGGCTACACCGGCGAGAAGCTCTCGCTCAATTTCCAGAACGTCGAGGTGCGCGCAGTGCTGCAGGTGATCGCGGACTTCACCGGGTTGAACATCATCACCAGCGACACGGTGAGCGGCAACCTGACGCTGCGGCTGAAGGACGTGCCGTGGGACCAGGCGCTCGACATCATCCTGCAGGCGAAGGGC
>JAHZNX010000351.1 GCA_020028375.1 Betaproteobacteria bacterium
GTGAAGGACGCCAAGGTGCGCGTCGTATGAAGGGGGGAGGGACATGCGGCCGTTCGAAGGGGTCAAGATTCTCGACTGCACCCACGTGCTCGCGGGGCCATTCGCGACCTACCAGCTCGCGGTGCTCGGGGCCGACGTGATCAAGGTGGAGGACCCGGACGAGCCGGACCAGAGCCGGGAGACGGGCGGCGATCACGCGCTCAACAAGGCGCGCATGGGCACGAGCTTTCTCACCCAGGGATCGAACAAGCGCTCGATTGCGCTCGATCTCAAGAGCGAAGACGGGCGCGCGGCCCTGAAGCGCCTGGTGCGCGACTGGGCGGACGTGTTCGTGGAGAACTACCGGCCCGGCGCGTTCAGGACGCTGGGACTGGGCTACGAGGACCTCTCGCGCCTCAAGCCCAGGCTCATCTACGCGTCGATGACCGCGTTCGGCCAGGACGGTCCGCGCGGCACCCAGACCGCCTACGATCACGCGATCCAGGCGACCTCCGGCATTACCGCGGCGACCGGCACGCCGGCGAGCGGGCCGATCAAGGCCGGCGTGCCGGTGATCGACTACGCGACCGGCACCATGGGCGCATTCGCCCTCTCGGCCGCGCTTTATCAGAGCCTGCGCACCGGCAAGGGCCAGTACATCGACATGGCGATGCTCGACGTCGCGATGATCCTGCAGAGCTCGCACATCACCGACTACTTCCACTCGGGCAGGCATCACAAGCGCGCGGGCAACCGCATGCGCTTCGCGGAGAATTCAATGCACGAGGCGGCCGACGGGCTCGTCCAGCTCGCGGCGTCCAATCCCCGGCAGCATCGGCGCTTCTACCAGGCGATCGACGAGCCCGCCGAGGCGCAGCGCGCGAGCCTCGACGAGCGCTACACGCGCTACGAGGAGAAGTACGCGATGATCGCCGCCAAGATGAAGAGCAAAACGGCGGACTACTGGGAGAACTACCTGCAAGGGAAGCACGTTCCCGCGACTCGTGTGCGCGAATTGCCCGAAGCGCTGCGCGATCCGCACCTCGAGCATCGCGCGCTGCTGCACCGGCACGAGAGCGTGCCCGGCGTCGGCAAGCCGGTGACAGTGCCGCTGGCCGCCTTCAAGTTCGCCCATGGCGGACCCTCGATCGAGCGGCCGCCGGCGCGCGTGGGCGAGCACACCGACGCGGTGCTGGCTTCCGTCGGCTACAGTGCAGCGGAAATCGCAGCGCTGCGCGCGTCCGGGGCGGCGGGCTGAACCATCGCTAGTCCTGACCGCCGGAGGGTGACCGGATCACCAAACCGGAGTCCTTCCAGGCGAGTATCAAGGTCAATCCGCGGCGATCCAGCGTGAAACTCTCGCCGGCGCTCAGCAAGTTGTCGCGCGAATCCGCTTCCTGCGTAATCCATACGCTGCCACTGCGGCAGGCGACTGTCCACCCGGCGGTGTCACGCAGGGCGAGCTCCTGGCCGGCCCCGAGCTGGATGCTGAACGCACCGGCGCCGGAGCCCGCAACGCGGCGCGCCAGAAGATTCCGGAGCCGCCTCCACAGGCTTGGCCGTGGCAGTCCGCCGGTGAAGGGAAGGTGCTGAAAAGTGTGAGCGGTCATTGCAGTTCTCCCGTGCCATCGCAGGACGCAATCCTAATGCCGGGCCGGTGCGCATAACAGGCTCAGGTTCGGTAAACTGTATACAGGACAGTTGGATAATAATCAGACTGTACCGGTGCGAGTCCGGGGCAACTGTCTCTGGGCAATCACGGGCAACGGAATAAGCTGTTGCGCTCATGGAGACGCAGACTTCAAACGTGCTCTACGAGTCGGTCGCGAGCGACATCTCAACGCTCATCGATTCGGGCACCCTGGCGCCGGGCGACCGCGTGCCCTCGGTGCGGCGGTTGAGCCGGCAGAAACGCGTCAGCATCTCCACAGTGGTGCAGGCCTACGCCGTTCTCGAAAACCGCGGGTTGATCGAGGCGCGGCCACAATCGGGTTATTACGTGCGCGCTCCCCGGCGCGCCATGGAGGAGCCGGCCGTCAGCCGCCCGCCGCGGGCGCCGCGCCTGGTGGGGGTGCACGAAATGGTGAGTCGCGTGCTCGACGCCTGCCGCCAGCGCGACGTGGTGCCGCTGGGCGGCGCGGTACCCGACGCGGAGCTGGTGCCGGTTGCCAAGCTGCAACGCATCCTCTCGGCAATCTCGCGCCGTCAGCCGCAATCGATGGTGTCTTACGGCATGCCGCCGGGGCGCGACGAATTGCGCCGCCCGGTTGCGCTGCGCGCGCGGGACTGGGGTGTCAGCGTGACGGCGGACGAGATTGTCATCACCCACGGCTGCATGGAGGCCCTGAACCTGTGCCTGCGCGCCGTGACCCGGCCGGGGGACATCGTGGCGCTGGAATCGCCGACCTACTACGGCGTGCTTCAGATCATCGAAAGCCTCGGCTTGAAGGCGCTCGAGATACCGACCCACGCGCGCGACGGCATCTCGCTCGATGCGCTGGCGCTCGCGATCGAGCGCGAGAAGGTCAAGGCGTGCCTCATCATGCCGAATGTCAGCAATCCACTCGGCAGCTCCATGCCTGACGCGGCGAAGAAGCGCCTGGTGCAGTTGCTCGCTGAC